>JBAYJA010000011.1 GCA_041665345.1 Patescibacteria group bacterium | reverse complement strand
CGTGCTGCAAGTCCTACCTTAGGAACGTTCACGACCGCTGACATGGCTCTGGATGTAGCAGTTTCCGGGAATTATGCCTATATTGCCGAGTCATCGGCTGGCATTCAGATAGTGGATATTTCTAATACGAGCTCTCCAACCCTTGCCGGTTCGTATACTGCATCTGGCGCGAATCGAATTGCCATTGTTGGGACGACCCTGTATGTGGCAGATGGTACAAATCTTCAGCTTCTAGACATTAGCACGCCAACTTCACCCTCACTCCTGGGCACATATGCTGAGGATGGATTGAGAATAGGAAACGTCGTGAGTGATGGGACAATTGCCTATGTTACGGGTATCAAAAATACTAGTACCTTTCAAATAAAAGCAATTGATGTGCAAGCTCCATCCGCGCCTTCGCTGAAAGGGACACTAGAAACCAGCGGTGCGTCAGACCTCGCACTGGATGGCCACACCGTGTATGTTACTTCCGGAAAAACATTGGTAATGATTGACGCATATCCAAATTTTGCAGTTCTTGGGACCTACACCAGCCCGGATACGTCCACAAATTATCTTGGCGTTGCCGTGGCAAATAATGTTGCGTACTTGAATGATACGATTACCGGGTTCACGGGAATTAATGTGAGCAACCCCGCTTCGCCAACTCTGGCGTTCAACATCAGTGGCCGTTTTGGGCAAGGACTGGTTGTGGCAAATAGCTATGCGTACGTCACAAGTTATTTCATTGGTGGGCTAGAAGTCTTTGACCTTAGCCAAACGCAACCTTCGCACATTGCAACCTACTATGGCACCGGAGAAGCATTTGCAGTCGCCTTGTATGGTACGACGGTTGCAGTAGTGGCTGACGGCTCAGCCGGTATTCGTTTGTTTAATGTTTCTGACCCCAAGACAATCTCGCCTGTGCCAGCGAGTGTGACCACGCCCGGTGCGACACCCGGGACAATTCCGAGTGCCAGCCCAAGTACAAATTCCAATACTGATCCAGCCGCACCCACTATTACCCTAAAGGGGAATGGCGTGATTTATGTAAGTGCTGGTTCAAAGTATAAAGAGCTGGGCTATACCGCAGCGGACGCATCAGGTAACAGTCTGACCTCCCGTGTGACAGTCAGTGGGAAGTTGGATACCAACAAAGTGGGGGTATACACCCGAACCTATGCAGTAACGGATACTGCTGGTAAGGCAAATACAACTTTTCGGTATGTTATTGTTTTTCCAACAGTCGTGAAACAAGTGGTCAAGAATGGCCGATTGACTATGAAGGTTGGGAAGAAAAATGTGACGCTACGACCTTTCCCAAAATATAGTGGCAATGTGGTGGCCTATAAAACCGTGGTTAAAAATACCACAGAATTCCAATATCTCTTTCTGAATACTGACGCCACCAGTACCCCAGAGTTAGTGCTGTATAACGCCGCAGGCAAGCTCCAAAAACGCTATAGCCTGAAGAACATTTCGACGAAAGGTATAAACTTTAGCATTGTTGCCGATCCTTCAACTCGTTATACGCTCATTGCAATTGCCCCGAAGACTGGTAGCTTGCAGGTAACGCAATATGGTCTGGCAGTAAATGGCTTGAAGAATTTGGGAAAAGTTACTGCCGCCTCTGGGAAGGGGACAGTGGTGTTTCATATGTTAAAAACTTACACCAATGCCTATGCACTCGTTACTGGAGTGAAAGGCAGCACAGCAAAACCAAAAGTGTGGCTCTACTTCCCACCTGCGGGTAAAATAGCTCAGGACAAGAATTACGATACCAAAAAACTTTCGTGGACCAAGACCAGTGTGAAGATGAAGTAAGTTTTATTTCTTCGGTTGAAATTTCAGGGCAAGGGAGTTAATGCAGTACCGCTTGCCTGTCGGTTTTGGCCCATCCTTAAACACGTGCCCCAGGTGCGCTCTGCAATTGGCGCACTGCACTTCAGTGCGACGTATACCCAAGGTTGTATCCTCTTTATACGCAATTGCGCCCGGGTTTGCGGTTTCCCAAAAACTGGGCCAGCCCGTACCAGAGTCAAACTTCGTATCGGACATGAAGAGCGCTTGGCCACAGTTCACGCAGTGGTAGGTTCCCGGGTCTGTGGTATGGACGTACTTCCCAGAGCCTGGTGGCTCTGTGCCTTTCCGGAAGCAAACGTTTTCTTGTTCAGGTGTCAAATTTGGATTTTTCTGTTGGCCAGTAATCATTGTTTATTAATTACAGAATTGAGTGCAGCCCCGTACCGGAGCAACGCGACTGGTGCGGGGCAAACGTTCACTTGCTCTGGGGTGAGGTTTGGGTTTCGTTGCTGGGTGAGTTTCATTAGCTATTTTTAGCAACGATGATAAGACGAGGGTATTTTTGGTGTTCGATATCGGCAGATGGGACGATGCGTTTGTACACGACAACATACCCAGTTTGCTTGAGAATAGTGAGTGTTTCATCTATATCCTTTGGCCGATTGTCCGAGAAGAAAGTTGGCAGGCCGTAGTCTTGGACGTTATTCACAATGAGTAATCCATTCTTTTTTAGGAATTCTTTCATCACCAGTAAGAATAGCTTGTAATCAATGTAGTTCAGGACATGGGAAGCGATAACTGCATCGAAACGAATTTTACCCTTTCGATTTTTTTTGAAGTACCGTTGCGTTTCGTTTTTCAGGGTGAGCAACGACTGACCTTTAATGGTGTTGAGATCGCAAAAGACCGCGTGTACAGACTGTCCAGCGTAATGTCGTCGAAGCCAGTCGAGGACATG
>JBAYJA010000010.1 GCA_041665345.1 Patescibacteria group bacterium | reverse complement strand
AGGGGCATGTCCGCTCGGTCGTTTTCATGACCGGGTGCTAACTCTCTATAACCAGGGAACATTCCTTCGGTATCAAACTCACCGTCCTCACTGTAGTTACCATAGTGTGCGCTAAAGCAAAGACCAGCACCAACGAGCGACATAATTGCATTCAGATGAGTTGTGCGGTTTGCGCTTACTAGAGCCCCCAATGCGCGTGCAGCAGCGTCTATCTCCTCTCCGGTGTATCCATGTTCGCCATGGGTAAGGGTCATTGATACTTCCTCAGTCAACCCATGTGAACTATCAATGAGAAAGAAAAGTACGCGTTTGACGATTTCATCTCCGTCCTTCGATTTGGCAATGAGATACTTCAGGGCATTAGGTAGCAGTTGGAACAGCCGAGAGGGTTTTCGTTAAGTAGGCAAGGGGTGAATCGAAGATTTCTGGTGAGGAAAATCTAATGCAGAATTCACTCACGTATTCCGGCAGGTATGCTGGCGTACTGTGATGATACATTCTGCGGATGAAGGTGCGAAGATTCCCGAACATGCCTTCAATCTCCGAGGTCAGGCCGAACTCGAACCGTTTGTGGATGTCCCTGCGGTGCGTCACTGGCCACCAGTGGTGAATGCCCTGGTATATCGCAGCCCCATCGGTCTGCAAGCGGGAACGGGGTTGAATGTTTTGGAAGAGAAACTGGGTGGCATCCCGTCTATCCACCGAGGACTTCGGCAGGGTGTGATGAGCGATGTGCCGGCTGCCGACCTGCTTTGCCATGAGCAGGGACAAGGAACGAAAGTACGCTTCGTCCATTTGGACGGTACCTTGCAGCAGAGGCTGTATTTCCGGCACCTGGAGGCGAAACACGCGAAACCACAGCCGGACGGTCTTCTCATTCACGTGGCAGAGCTTCTGCGTCTGCCGCACTGGCACCGCCTGGGTCCAGCACCACAGCAAGCACCACCACGTACGCAGGGAGAGCTTCATGCCCGCAAGCCAGGTCCCGGAGAATAGCGTGAAGGGAAGGCGACAACGTCGGCAGCGATACCGAGCTTCGGAGGTATATACCTTCCGGGAATGGCACCCGGGACAGCACAGGTTCGTGCCAAAGCGAAGACGGCGAACAACCTTGCGGATCTTGGCTTCTGAGGGAATCTGACGAAGCAGAGAAATCATATGGGTACAGGTTAAGGGTGACTATGGGTAACCCTAGTCCTGTTCCAACTGCTGGTGAATGCCCATACTTCAGCGTCTCAATTTTCTGTTTCCATCCACTCATTTGCATGAAACCTCCTATCAAAGTTTGTTTATTTTGTAATGGTATGTGCGGTTATCGATATGCAAAATTAGCACATACCATTTTTTTGTCAATAGTGAGGTCTGCGAAAAGATTCTGTATCCTCTACGTCTTTCTATATACGTAGAACTTTGAACCCTTGGGATTTTCTGGCACAGGGTCAATCACCTGGGTTGGTGACCAGCCTGGCAGCGCAAAGCCGTAGCTGATAATCGTCTGACCAGGCCGCGTCTCCTCTTGGAGTTTGCGGCTCAGGGCAGGGAGACCTGCAGGCGCCAGGAAGGTGAAGATGACCGTGGGCTCACTAAGGTCAATGTGAATGACATTCTGCATGTGCATGGCCCAACGAGTAGATTTTGAGGCTCGGAGTTCTCCCAAGAACCAGAAAAAGGGGGAGAGCTCAAAACCCTCAGCCTTGCAGTTGGTCGCACGCACTAATTCTTGCAGGAATTTTCCGTCGCCAGCACCCAGGTCGTACACCAGGTCATGCTCGCCAATGAGCTTGGAGGCAACCAAGGCAGCAATGGCGTGTTTGGGTGTGCGGACAAAAGGAACCCGGAGCATGAGCAGCACCACAAAACTCATGAAGGCGGCAACCAGGGCCAGAACCAAAAGGAGAATGAGTAGTCCGGCGAAGATGTAGAGGATGAGCATATACGATTAGCATAGCGCAGGCTACACTTTCCCGCGACATACAATCCAGTTGCAGCTGTGGCACACGCAGGCAGGCCTCGTGGTAACGAAATGGCGAAAGTAGGTCGAGAATAAAAAAGACCCCAGATTTCCAGGGTCAACGTTTCAGCATGTGCGGGTGGTTTTGGCTCCACTTTTTTCATTGACGAGAGCCAGCCAGTGAGCATGCCAGCAATGATGATGGCTCCTACAAAGTGCCACAGTAAGAAAGAGCGACGCTCTTCTTTGTCATCCAATACGGGGTTGTCGGCATTCCATACCAGGGCAAAGAGCATGAAAATTACAGTAAAGACCACAAATAGCAGAACGTCCTTCCAATAGAGGAAGAGAAAATCCATAGACACTCCTTTTATCAAGGGTTTGTATTTTCGCCTTCAATGTATGCAACCATGCTTCTGCTGTCAAGCTGGTATTCATGCATTAAAAGAGCGCCGTCTGTTTTTGTTGTTTGCGCTCGCCGGGTTTGAAAATGTGGACCGTACCAAATTCACCGTCGTAGCCAGCGGCAATGTGGAGTTTCCCAGTACGGACGCGTTTGATAGCTTCAGACACATCCTCACCCCCGTGCGTGGCAATGTCCGGCAGGGGAGTTTCCAGCAGAACATTGAACTCACCATTAAGTTCTTTCACCAATTTCTCGTACACCAGCTGCACTTTCTTGCTCGCTGGACCAACGTCCATGGCTTCGCCAATGGTTTCTTCCAGGGGGACGAGTGTTCGGTACGGAGGTCGCTTTGTTGGTTGGTAGTCTACTGGCCGATCAGCCAGCTTTTCCACGCGGCTGAGGACGCCCACGGTGACCGGCTTCTTGCAGACGGGGCATACCCCGCCGTGCTTCTTAGTTTGCGCTGGGGTCAGGCGCTGCTGGCACTTGGCATGGCCGTCCAAGTGGTACTTGCCTTCCTCTGGGAAAAACTCAAACGTCTCGGCAATGCGGTTTTTTGAAGGCTTGCGTCCGGT
>JBAYJA010000009.1 GCA_041665345.1 Patescibacteria group bacterium | reverse complement strand
GGTGTTGTGCCCTGTGCGTTCTGTGCAACAGCGCGGAAGTAATAGGTGGTGTTTGGTGAAAGATTCCAGAGACCGGCTGAAATGTTGAGTGCACTTGTACCACTACCCTGCATACCTACTTGAAGAGTCGTGCCAAAAGATTGTGTAGTTCCCCATTCAAACCATGCACTTGTAGAAGCACCATTTGGATTTACGGAACCATTGAGCGTTGCCGCCGTTTGAGTAACGCTGGTTGCGCTGTTGGTTACAACGGTGGGAGCGGAAGAAGCAGACGCGGACGAAACACGGAACGTAACAATTACCGTTCCTTGTGTTGGCCAACCTGGGGCAATATTCCCCAAATTCAAACCGGTACCATTAAAGAGTTCCGCCCCGGACTGTCCCCCGGGAAGTGGCGAGCTTACTGTTGGGTTGTTATTGTCGGGATACCAGGAAACCATCCCAGGAATGAAAGAAAGTGATTGAGAAGAAGAAAGAGAAACAGACGCGCTGCCGGAAACCGCTGATGCATTGTTTGCAACAACGGTCGCAGAAAATGTATGTGAGGTACCTGAACCAGTTGTCTGTGGTGAAAGCTTTACGCGCAAATTGTTTGCGGTGTCAGGACCAGTGTTGTGATAATAAATCTCAAATGAGACTTCCTCCCCTGCATTTGCAGATGCAGAAGTTGACCAGCAAGAAGTACATCCTGCCGGGCTCGTGGTGTTGTTGGCGGCAAGAAGTGTCGCATAATCCTGCGGATCATTATTGAGGGTTGCAGCAAAAGTGACCGCAGGTATAACAAATACCGCAGTCGCAAGGAGTGCTCCCATTATTTTTTTTGTTGTATTCATAATAATATTTTTTCTTCTTCTAATAACCCTCTGTACATTCGACACGTACATTTTCAAAACTTCGATTCCTCAATCAAGGGCTTGAAAATGTACGGCACAACTTTTCAGGGTTGTGCCGTTTTTGCCGAGAAAGAACTCAGCGTCGGCCGGTTGGGCCGTGCTGCGGTCCACCTCCGGTTGAACCACCAGTCGGGCCACCGCGTGGGCCACCACCACCAGGTGTCGGACCATGTTGGGGTCCACCACTTGTTCCGGGGGTCGGACCGTATTGTGGCCCGCCCGTCGGGCTGTTCCAAGTTCTGCCCCCACCACCCCAAACTCGGGGCTGGTATTGCGGGGAGCAGTAGGGGCGCGGGTTGTACTGCGGCTCGCAGTACTGCCGAGAGTACCACACCATTGGAGGTGGTGGCACATACGGTCGGTATACCCGGTACCTTGGCTCATCATCGTAGTAGTCATCGACGACCCTTCTCCGACGTGGAGGTGGGTCATCGCGATACTCACGCGCCGGTGGTGGCGCAGGTGTCGTCACGTCCGGGTCGCGAACGATCCGGGTGTGAACGACTTTTTCCTGTACCACAGGTGCCGGAGGCGCTTGTGGCGCTACGGCAACTTTCTTCTCCTCCGGAGGGTCCAGAGGAACGAAATCCGGATCGAACGGCGATAACCTTTCGGTTGTGCGCCGAGCAATCTTCTTGTGCTTCGTGGGCTGCTTACATTTGCAGCAGCCTCCTCCGCAGGTCGCATTGGCTCTGTGGGAGCAGTTGCAGCTGGTGCCGCAACCGTCCTTCCGGTTGTGGCTGCAATCTGACGTCGTAACGACGTCCGACGACGGCCTGCCGGCGTCCCTTATCGCTTTCGCGAGGATGCCTACTCCCTTGATGGCCCCGAAGCACAGGAGCCAGATGATAAAAACAGTGAGCAATCCATATGCTCCACCTTTCAAGAATTTGCGGGCCATTGGCCACCTCCTTTGAACTGGTTATTGGGAAGGAACTGTGTGAATTGCGCTCCTTGCGGTATTCTTATTGCCAATCAGAATTATAGCATACCCCCAATAAAAGTCAACCCCCAGGGCATTTACGCCTCTGGGGGTTCACTTTCTGCTTCAATGAGCAGGCTATTAAGCCATTGCTACTCCGTTGCCACTTACTGGAGTTTCTGCCATTTCTGCCTTTTTTGCAAGACGTATTTTTTTGCGTTTTTCATTCTCTTCATAAATAAGCCTAACAATAAGAAGGATGACGAGAAGCGCAATAATAAGCGCAATCCAACCTACAAGCGTTGTAGGCAAGATACCATTTCCTGCACCAAGAACAGATGCCCCTGAAGAATTTCCGTTTGAAAATCCGTCAGTGTTATTTGATCTGCCTACGTTTGAGAATCCGTCTTTCGTCGAGTTAGTTGTGTTACTAGTATTCGTAGTGCTTGTGTTATTTGTAGATGAGTTAAATGTACGATTTGTGTTTGCTGTCGTGTTGGTCCTGCTGTTGTTCGAGCTCGACGAATTACTTGTATTTGATTGTGCGTTATTATCTACACCATTTTGGTTAGTGCTGTATATTGTTGAGTTTGTTCCGGCGGTTGCAGCTACAGCCGACTTTGGAAGTATCGTCTTGAAGGAGATGATCGGTGAATACACCGGCGCATCAGCAGCCCCAATAATCGGTTTTGAAACAGCCACCGCGCGGTAGTAGTATGTATGCCCGGGAGTAAGGCCGTTGATGGCTGCGTCAAACGTTCTTCCTCCATAGAAGGCATCCTTACCTGCAATAATCGGCGCACTCATTGATGAGTTGTCACTCCACTCAAACCAAACAGTAGAGTTGGCGTCCTGGTTCATAACTTGCCCATTCAACGTAGCACTTGTGCCCGTTATGTCGGTTGCTCCAGCAGGAACAAGCACTGCAGAGGCTAGCGCTGTATTGGCCATCACCAAAAAGGCGACCCCAAATACGAATCCCACACGAATTGTCTGATAAATGTATTTATTCATATAACTCACATTATACAACACAACGATATAAAAAGTCAAGCCCCCTCCCCACCGTCCCTTTTACCCCCTGGGTGCCTACCCACAACCTAAGTAATATTAGTAAATTAGTCAGAAACCCCTTATAATATGGGTACACTTATGCTCAAATTTGATGACACAAAAAGGGATGACGTCCTTGCTGCTCTCCGCCAGCAAGAAGAGGAGGATTTTTTGCAGATTATGGCAAACAAGTATGGCCTCCCTTATGCGGACCTCTCTTCTATCCCGGTAAATGTATCGGCCCTTGGTCTCATAAAAGAAGAGGACGCCCGTGCAGCACTT
>JBAYJA010000008.1 GCA_041665345.1 Patescibacteria group bacterium | reverse complement strand
CTGTTATTAATTTCCCGTGCCAGCTTCAAAAACTTGTGGTCAAACCCAGCTTTCCGCGCTCGCTCAATGAGGTAGTATGGATCAACCGCAATGCAATGCCCACCAACACCAACTGATGGGTAGTGCGGCATAAACGCGAATGGCTTGGTGGCTGCCCCCTGAATCACATCGTAGACATCAATACCTAACACATCAAAAGATTTTGCCAGTTCGTTCACGTATGCAATGTTAATATCCCGAAAGGTGTTTTCAATAATCTTCGTTGCTTCTGCTTCCTTAATCGACTTCATCACCCGAACTTCGCCCGTGATAATCGAACGGTAGAATTTCGCCGCACGTTGAGCGCCGCGAGGAGTAAGCGCACCCACGCAACGTGGAATATTCCGGACATTCCATTTTTCATTGCCTGGGTCAATCCGCTCTGGGCAGTGTGCCAGGTCAAAATCCCGTCCCACTTTCCGTTTCCCGCCTGCTCCCAGAATGGGTAAAACCACTTCCTCACAGACTCCTGGGTTCACCGTGGATTCCAGAATGATCAGTTGACCTTTTCTGAAGTGCTTTGCAATCCCCTTTGCTGCGGCAATGACCGGGGTTAAATCAGGGTTGTACAGATGATCCACTGGCGTTGGAACGCAAATAATGACGATATCCGCTCGTTTCACCGCTTCGTACGAGGTAGATGCCTTAATGAGCTTCTTCGCCACTGTAGGGGCAATGGAAGGCTCATCCGGCAACGTATTCACACCCTTATTTAGGGCATTCACCTTCTGCTTGCCTTTGGCGATGCCAAAAACCTTGTACCCCTTTTCCGCAGCTAAAGCGGCTAGTGGTAACCCAACGTAACCCAACCCAACAACAACGATATGTTCTCTTTTCTTCATAGTATTAAAGCTTGTTGATCAAACCATTGAAAAGTGAGGTGAAGCCCAGTCAAAAGTGAAGTTTTCGGGAACCAACCTAACGTTTGCCGAATGCGATTATTCGTCAACGCGCTCCGTCTTTGCTCAGGGATAATGCTGCCTCGTAGTGGTTGATAATTACTTTTAGTGATTGTAAGCAATGTTGCACACAACTCACGAATGGATGTCTCTTTAGCACTACTCACATTGTAGACACCTTGAGCTTTTGGGTGTAGCGCTGCAATCGCAGCCCGTACGACATCGCTAACAAAAATAAAATCTCGAGTTTGTGCACCAGAATTGTGAATACGAGGTGGACGATCTTGAACAAGATCTTCACAAAAAATGCTTACAACCCCGCCTTCGCCTTTGCCATCTTGTCTTGGGCCAAAAACATTTGAGAGTCGTAAGACGACGTGAGGTACCTCAAACGCACGCAAATACTGTTCAAACGCTAGCTTACTTACCCCATAAGGCGTTGCAGGATAAAGACGTGCATTTTCAGAAACTGGTTGCTTTTGTTTTGGGTCATAGACCGCAGCGGTTGAGAAAAAAATAATTTTTTTCACCTTTGCCAATTTTGCAGCTTGGAGGATTTGCAAACTTCCTAAAATGTTTGTTTCCGCATCTGCAAATGGTTCACGTCTTGAATATTGCAAATTTTTCTGCGCAGCAAGGTGGTAGATATACGAAAAATGCCCATCACGAATAATCTTCTTCATTTTCGAATCTTGAACGCGTAGGCAAATGAAACGTGCACCTTTCGCAACATACTCCCTTTTCCCTTGGCTTAAATCGTCAACGACGGTCACCGTATGCTTCCGTGAAATCAGCGCATCCACCAAATGTGAGCCAATGAATCCAGCCCCACCAGTTACAAGAATCTTCGCCATGCTACTCCGTCTCCGGTTGGTACGAAAGCACCCGACTCCCCCGCATGGCATCAATCGTTTGCGTCAAACCGTCATCCAGGGAAACTGTGGGGAACCAGCCAAGGTGCTCCTTTGCTAAGCGAATGTCCGGTACACCTTGCCGGTGCGTGAATGGACTTGGTTCCACATGCTCAATGCTACTGCTGGACTTCGTGATCGCCAGAATTTTTTCTGCAACTTCAACCAGCGGAATAGCTGCATCGCTACCCAAATTCATTGGTCCGCCTTGGCTTGATGCCATGAACTTCACCAGACCATCCACCATGTCAGAAATGTAGCAAAACGTGCTTGTGGCATCAGGCTTCCCGGAAATTTGCATGGGGGTATTTTCAATTGCTGCACTGACCAAGTTTGGCACCAAACGGCCATCGGTCAGGCGCATGCGTGGGCCAAAAGTGTTGAACACGCGCGCAACTTTGGCATCAACTTTCCGGTGGGTGCGGTAATTCATGGTCAGGCTTTCTGCAAACCGTTTGCCTTCGTTGTAGCAGCTTCGGGGGCCTACTGGATCAATGAAGCCCCAGTAGTCTTCTCGAAATGGCTGGTCGTTTACAGGTTCACCGTACACAGCTGAAGAAGACGCAAGCAAGTACTTTGCATCATACTTCGCAGCTAGTTCCAAAAGAAAGTAGGACGCAAATGCGTTTGCGCGGAGAGTTTCAATGGGTAGTTTGGCATACTCCCGAGGCGAGGTTGGACAGGCAAGATTGTATATTTCCTGGATCCCTTGGAACGTGATTTGAAACGGAACGAGCTCCGGAAAACGCTCCAAATCAAGGGGTTCGTGAAAATCGTGCCGAATGAATTTGAAATTTGGATGCTGGAGCAGGTGGTTGATATTTTCAATAGTCCCGGTGCTAAAGTCATCCACGCAAATAACTCGGTTCTTCTGCACCAGCTCATCGCAGAGGTGTGAACCCATGAATCCGGCGCCACCAGCAATGAGAATATTCTTGATATCGTACGAATGCTTGCGTTGCGTCATAGAGATTCGCGATGAATGAAGGAAAAGCGGAAACGAAGGCGAAGGAGTGTCCACAGCATGATCACACTACTGCGGAGCAATTTCATGGGTGTCCCGATTATGACCGATGCAGAACGGTCAATCCAGTGGGTGGGGTACTCAACAATCCGATCGCCGAAGTGACGGCACAAAAGCAACAACTCAACGTCGAAAGCGATATTTTGCACACGGGAATGCGGAAGTATCTTCAGTATCACCGAACGCTTAAATATTTTTGCCCCGCACTGCGTATCTCTGTATGGCATCCAAAACAGGAGCTTCACCACCAGCGCAAAGATGTAACTTGCAGCTTTCCGCAGTGCTGTTCGATTTTCCACTCGTGCACCCGGTGCCCAGCGAGAAGCAATCACGCCATCAGCCCCTTGTAGCGCATTGAACAAGCATTGAAATTCACTTGCGGAAGTAGAACCATCGGCATCCAGGAATGCCACCCAGTCGCCGTGCGCGTGTCGCCAGCCCTCTCGGACTGCTTCGGCTTTTCCAACTGCTTCTGGAATGACGTGCACAAGAACATTCTTGTGCTTTGCCGCGTAGCTCTGCGCAATGCTTGCCGTTGCGTCAACGCAGCCATTTGGAACCACGATAATCTCTACCGAAGTACCAAACTGCTTGAGGAGCTCTTCAAGTTTTGCTGCAATGTATCCAGCCTCGTTATACGCTGGAATGATAATGGAAAGCATGCGGTTCTGAAAAAAGCACCCACAACGGGTGCGTTTACTTTACAATAAATAGACCAATTACGCAAGTAATTGGTTTCAATGTCAAATCCTACTTTTTCAGCGCAGTAATCCGCTCAATAGCCTGTTTGTAGGCCAAAGCATTGGCAAAGGCAAACTGAAGTTGATCTTGAAATGATCGGAGGAAACGCACGATATCTGAGGTAAAAATGACTCCCCCACGCTGCGGAAAGGCAAAAATGCCAATACACTCTTCCCCGCTTCCCAAGGGCACAACTGCGGCAAACCCATGCTTCCCCAACCATTCGGCTACTGTTTGCAAGGACGTTTCCCCATTTTCAATTCGGTACGGCAGTTCATCGGCAATGAAAATTTTTCCTCCCAAGACCCTTTGCATAACAGCTGTGTCTAATTGTCCCAACCCCATTTTCCCATCTACAGCCACCAGCTCTTGCCGCTGCCGGTCAACCATGAGGAATGCTGGCTTCTGACCAATTACCTTGCTCAATTCATCCTCTGTCCGGGTCAGGAGTGACTGAAACTGGGTGGTGGATGCGGACACCAATTGTAAACGTTGTAATGACTCTTGCCGTTGCCGTTCTTTATTCGCGAACATCCCATCTATCCATTTGTAAATAAACTTCCGCAATGGTTCAATGGTAACGGCGATGATGAAAATGGTAATGAGGAGTGAAGTATTACTATTCAAACTCACCGCAGAACTTGACCCACGTTGGACAAGGAGTAATGCGTACGCGTAAATGGCGAAGAGAATGATGAAGGTCAGGAGT
>JBAYJA010000007.1 GCA_041665345.1 Patescibacteria group bacterium | reverse complement strand
AGAAGGGGTACGGGAAAAAGAGTGGACTGGTGGAATGGAAAGCTATTCGCTTGGGGAAAAAGATGGCGTTACCACTTTGACGGTCGCAACCGATGTCCCACCCGAACAGGTAGAAACGTTTCAAATCAGGTTTTCCAAAGCTTTGGAGCGGGTAAAAATCTTAGCGGAGAAAAAAGCATAAACCATATGGAAAACCAAGCAGATATGCAATTCCAAATCTCCGTAAAAGGACTTTTCGCGAATGCAGAGGGGAAATTGCTCATGATGCAAGAAGACAACGGCAGGTGGGACTTCCCCGGCGGGAGGATACAAAAAGGTGAAGACCTCATTGATTGCCTAAAAAGAGAATGCCTAGAAGAAACAGGCCTGCAATGCAAAGTTGTAGAAACGCAGCCGTCCATTGTGTACTCGGCTATCGATCAGGAAGGCCGGGCCCGACTCATGGTGTTCTTCAAAATCCACTTTGACTCACTTGATTTCAAGCCTTCCGAGGAGTGCACGGCTATAGACTTTTACAGCAAAGCTGAAATTGCAAAGTTGCCGAGCTGTCCCCAGTTGCAGAAGTTGCCTAATTTCCTGGGCTGACTTGTGGTGCACTAGAACGACGCATCTCTATGGAGAAGAAGATATACGTTGACCCACGGCACGCTGAAGAAGCTTTTGATCTCGATTTTTGGCGCGATAATAAAAAATTGTGGAATTTAGAAATTCCCACAGAAGAAATGGATATTCGTGAATTACGTTGGATATTGGAGGTACCATTCTGGGAGGATACTGATGGAAATATTACCATTGTTCCAACCGATGTTTTAAAAAATCTAGATGCCTACCCAGAACACCGTGATCGTATACTCCAAGCAGATACGTCTTTTCCAATTCACATCATGCCAAATAGAAATGGTAAGTGGTTGACCTTAGACGGCCTACACCGCCTGGCGAAGCTGGTACTGAACGGGGCTACGAAAATACGAGTAAAGAAGGTTACGCGCGAACAAGTAGAAAAAACCAAACGAGACGGCTAACGCTTGGTTCACTAGTCAGAATCAATCTTTAAGGTTTGCCCCAACCACCTAGGCTTGACTTGTAAGCCTCTTTTTGCTAAGTTCGAATACTCAACAAACAGTAAAATATAGAAAACCGATACATTCCAAATTGGAGGTACAGTGTACAAAATTATTCGTTGTGGAGCTAGATATGACCTCGTCATTGTGGTCACACCTGCAGATGCGAATCCAGAGACTCAAGACGCGAAGTACTACCGTGCTGCCACCTGGGATGTCGGTGGACCGGATAGCGAAAAACTGCATGAAATTGATGCCGCATTTGCCATGACGTACTTTAGTGGTCAGGCTGACGGCCTTGGATTTGAATGCGCCCCACCGTTTACATTTGGATCCCTCGCAGAAGTCCAGCAGTTTATCTCGGAACGGCGGACTCTGGGTGTTCCGTCACGCACCCAAGAGGAATTTCGGAGAATTGTAAAAACTCTGTACATCCCGAAATTTCCTTACCATAACTTCCCTCACGCCGCGAACGTTTACCAGGAGACGCTTGATATTATTCAGCGATGTCAGGCAGAAAATGTGCCGGTAAATAAAATTGTCGTATACTTTTCTGCGCTTGGTCATGATCTCGGCTACGGTCTCAATCATCGGGCTCTCGGGTATCCAACAAAGGAAGCGTTAGCAGCGGATTGGACCGGCCGAATAATGTTCTACCTTGGCATTGATCCGGAAATTATCCTGCTCACGAAGGGTGCCATTCAGGGGACGCAAAAAGACGCTGCGGTTCTCACGAATGAGGCGAAAATACTGCGTGCTGCAGACCTGGCTGAATTGGCCAAAGACTTGCCAACTTTCGTTCGCAATAACCGCTTGCTGAAAGAGGAATGGGAACTTCTCAACGGCAAAAAAATCTCCTGGCCTGACTGGAAAACGCAAACCAAAAAGATCGTCGAGTTCTTCCTTAGCCAGGATATCCGCCTGACGTCTTACCACGACGACCAAAAAGGCAACAGCCGATTTCACGTTGCTGCCAGAAAAATTCTGGACGAGTACATGGTGCTCCCGGAATCTGCACTTTTGTAAATCTCTCATATCATTTCTCATTACCCGGCCTTTCTCCCAAAGGCCGGTTTTTCTTTTTGGATAAAATCCATACTGCCGGTAGAATGAAGCTATGCACAAAGACTTTGGTCTCTTTTTCTGGCTCCACATTCTGGCACTTATCCCTGCCTACCTCTCACCGCTGCTTGTGGACTGGTGGGTCATTATCATTGGTGTGCTTGCCCTGCAAATTCAGCACTACGCTATTGGTGGCTGCGTCCTCACCCACCTGGAAATGGGGAAGGACAAAAATGAGACATTCATCTGGTACTACCTCCGGAAGATCTACCCCGACCTCAGTGCCCAGAGAACGAAAATCGTCATTCGATTTGTGGTGCCAGGAGTGCTGCTGGTTATTGCCCTGATCTTACAAATAGAACTCCATTACAAACCGCTTATCCACTTTTAACTATGCCACCCTTTTTCAACCCCACGGGCTACAATTTCCAAGACTTTGACCTTCTCGTCGATGGTGATACGCTCTACGCCGTGCACATGAAGAAGGCGCCGTATCCCACGGCTGGAGGTGGAGAAAAGCCAGTCAATACCTACGGCTTAGCCAAGACAACCGACGGATTACATTGGGAGGCGGTGGGCGACATTCTCTTACCTGGCGCGGCCGGGAGCTGGGAGGAAAGCCTGTGGGCGGGCGGGATTACCAAACGTGATAATCAGTTCATTATTTACTACAGCGCAATTAAAAAGCAGGAGCGGCAAGCTTCGTGCCAGTTTGGTAAAGCGTATTCGGCTAACCTTATGCATTGGGAGAAAGACCCGGCCAATCCTCGCTTGGGTTTTGATCCGAGCAACGCATACTACTCCACGGAGCCGCTACTGGCTTTCCGCGATCCCTTCCCTTTTTCCTACCAGGACCGGAACTACATACTCTTCAGCGCAAAGGACAAAGCCCAACCCGCTGGGCAACAGGGCTGCGTGGGCATCGTTGAAGAATTAGAAGATGGGACATTTGCCTGGATGCCCCCGCTGTTCTCACCAGGTGAGTACTTTGACGGACTGGAATGCCCGGCGCTCTACGAAATCCAAGGTCGCTGGTACTTGCTGTACGGGCAGGATGGGGAAAGCGGCGGCAAGGCGTTCCGGTATGCTATTGCCGATTCACCGTTTGGGCCGTTCACGACCTTTTCAGACAACCAGCTCTTTTCTACAAATAATTACGGCTGCCGGATTGTCCAATTCCAAGGCCGAACGCTCCTCTACCACTGGTTTATGGATTACCCAGACGGGATGGTTCGCTCGCGCCTGGCACCGCCAAAAGTTGTGCAGGTGATAAATGGTGCCCCAACGCTGGTGGAGGATGGCCGGTTATCTCTTTCTGACTACGAGTAATCACGCCATCTCATTCACTTCATAGCCACTTGAGTGGCGTTGCTTCGTTCCTTCATAGCGACTTCAGTCGCGTTCCCCGTCAATACTCCTTCGCCCATGCACGAGCAGCCCGACTAAAGTCGGTTAGAAATACTATAAGCACCCTTCTAGACTCCTAACATTTCTTCTTAGCCACTTCAGTGGCGTTTACCAGCCATGTCCCGTTACTTTCTTGACGATTCATACTACTTCATTACTATCCCAACCTTTCAAAGAAAGGTACTTTTTACTGACTCCCAGAAGAAACACCTTATTCTCCAAAAAATACATGAAGCTATTAAGAAATTTTCTGTGAAAGAAGTTGACTATGGTATTTTACAAAATCATTACCACATCGTTGCGCTAATGCAAGATGGTAAAGTCATTCCAAAATTTCTTCAGCATATCAATGGCGGCACTTCGTACGCCTACCAAAAGATATATGGTCCGCTGCCAGACTCTGCAATGTGGGATGAATACCACGTCTACGTAGCAGAGAAGGATGAGGTTCTTGCGAAAATTCGGGGATACGTGATGGGTAATCCACTGAAGCATGGTGAGGTAAAATCTCTCCAGGCACTCATGACGTATCCTTTTTCAAGTTACAATCAGTCTACTAATAAATACGGCCAGAAAATGGTTGACGAGTGGATTCGATCCGTCATTGCTCTAGATGAAGATACATTCTTTTCGCAATTGAACAAACTGCCCGACTAAAGTCGGTTAGAAATTTGGAAGTGCAATACTACTTCACCACCTCTTTCCTCCTGCTTTTCTTCATAGCCACTTCAGTGGCGTTCCCCCTTCATGATGCTCCATTTATTCACCGGCCACCCGACTAAAGTCGGTTAGAAGAATATACTATGCCCCTCTCGCCCGCCACCCTCACCCTCATCCGTTCGGCACAGCAGAATGAAGTAACGGAAGCGGAAATCTACCGACAGCTAGCACAGGTAACAACCCACCCGGGCAACCGTGACGTGCTGGAACGCATCGCGGCGGAAGAAATGAAACACGCCGCATACTGGGCCACGTTGAGCAACGTCACGCTCACCCCCAAGCGCAGCACGGTTCGTAAGTACGTATGGATTGCAAAGCTGCTGGGTCTAACTTTTGGCATTAAGCTCATGGAGCGCGGCGAGAAAACAGCGCAGGTGAACTACGAAGCCATGGCCACTGACTTTCCGGAAGCGCGGAACATTCAGGCGGATGAAGAGCGCCACGAGCAACAGCTGATTGCCCTCATTGATGAGCAAAAGCTGGCGTACATTGGTTCGATTGTGTTGGGATTGAGCGATGCGCTGGTGGAACTCACTGGCGCACTCGCTGGATTCACCTTGGCACTTCGGCAACCCAAGCTCATTGCGGCCGTTGGACTCATTACCGGCCTTGCTGCCTCCATGTCCATGGCCGCCTCAGAGTACTTATCCACCAAGTCTGAGGGGCACGGCAAGCACCCAACCCGCGCAGCCTTCTACACTGGCTCTGCCTACGTGGGCACGGTTGTGCTGCTCATTCTTCCCTTCCTTATTCTAACGAATGTCTTTCTCTCGCTCGCAATTAGTTTAGGTCTGGCAGCCATAATCATCGCAGCATTCACGTCATACACGGCTGTGGCCCAAGACTTGCCGTTTGGTAAACGCTTCTGGGAAATGGCCGGCTTGAGCTTTGGTGTGGCCGCCGTCTCCTTTGGCATTGGCTACGTCATTCGGGGATTGTTTGGGGTGGATGTGTAAACGCCGCATGCCTCCTTACTATCGTACGCAAAGAGTGGTATAGTTTGGGCGGTGGGCGTTTCATCATTT
>JBAYJA010000006.1 GCA_041665345.1 Patescibacteria group bacterium | reverse complement strand
GTCAAGCGCAGGTTCTGCAGTATCGCTGGAAAAATTTGGCGGAGTCAACGCTCCGTGTGTACCAAGACACGTTCGCCTAACCTTACCCATGCCCAACTTTCATCAGGATAGTAACGACATTCCAGAAAATAACGTCTTGGACTTGCGAACCCCCAAGGCTGCGGAACCAGAAACACGTCGTGCACGGAAGAAGCACGTGGACTTCTTAACGTTCGTGGAGGAAGGGGAGTCGAAGCTCGAGAAGGCAACCAGATCCTGGTTTCAGCGAAAAGCCAAAACCGTTGAGAGTCCTTCGCTGACTGCGCAGGTTCCTTCAATCAACCACGAAGCGGTTGAGGAAGTAGACCTTCCACCAGCAGAACCAAAGCAGCAACGAATTCGATGGCGCATTCCGGTTGGACCCACAGTGCGCTTTGGCGTTGGGCTTGCAGCACTGGTTGCGGTCATTGTTGGCGCGCGGTTTGTGACACGTGTCCAAGATGTGCGGGGCGATGTCCTCGGTGCGTCAACGCAGGCTGTGCAAGAGCTCCTCGCAGCTGGGAATGCCGCGGGTGCTTTGCAATTTGGCACCTCGCAGAAGAATTTGGAAGCTGCGGCTGATGCGTTTCAATCCGCGCAAGCGGATATAGAAGAAGTTGCGGGTTTTGTGCGGAGCATCCCTGGCACCGACCGCATACAGCGCGCGCAAAATTTGCTGGCGGCTGGTGAGGCTATGGCCTCTGCTGCCCAACTTCTGGCCAAGGGCGCAGAGCAAGTCTCCAGCGCAGGAACTGGCGGTCCAGCCGTGGTTGGGGTACTGGCCGCGTTTGACACTTCCGTAGAGCCCGCGGCAAAAAAATTAGGTGAAGCCGCCACATTACTGCAAACCGTCAAAGCCTCGGATTTACCCACAGAGTACCAAGCGGCGTTTGCGGATTTGCAAGAGCAACTCCCAAGTATGCAAGTGCAGTTTGAACGATTGCATCAGGTTGGTGCGTTCCTACGTTGGTTCTTGGGGGCAGATGGTACGCCCAAGCGCTTCCTCTTCACCTTTCAGGATACAAACGAACTTCGGCCAACCGGCGGGTTCATTGGAAGTGTAGCCATAGTGGAAATGGCAGACGGTGTCATTACGAAAGTGGAAGTACCGTCTGGGGGTGTGTACGACCTCAGTGGCCAAACCAACCTCAAAGTCCAGGCACCGCAGCCACTTCGACTCGTCATGGCAAACTGGAATTTGCAGGATGCAAACTGGTTTCCAGATTTTCCAACCTCGGCCAAGAAAATGTTGGAGTTCTACACGTCAGCAGGCCGAACCAGCGTCGATGGTGTGGTAGCAATTACCCCAGCCGTCCTCCAGTCATTCTTGGCGCTCACTGGACCCGTGGAAGTGAAGGAGTTCAAAGAAACCTTTACAGCTGAAAATTTTCCACGGAAGTTGCAGGAAATTATCAAAGCTTCGGAAGCGAAAGATTACACCAAGCCAAAATTGGTGCTGGGTTACCTTGCGCCGCAGATTCTTGGACGGGCGTTTAGCTTGGAACAGTCGCAGCTGTGGCAATTGCTTGGCACTTTGCAAGATCACGTAACGCGGAAGGATCTGCAATTCTACGCGACGAACAGCACCAAGCAGACGCTGATCCAGGATATTGGTTGGTCTGGAACCGTGCGGCAGACAGAGAGTGATTTCCTCATGGTGAATCGTGCGAATATTGGGGGTGGGAAAACGGACGGGGTGGTGGAAACCCTGGTACGTCACGAAGCGAACATCGCTGCCAGTGGTGCAATCACTAATACCGTCACCGTCATTTTGAAGCATACTGGCGTGCCTCGAGATCAGTTTACCGGTGCACGCAATGTATCATACGTTCGTGTGTACGTTCCCGGCGGGAGCACCTTCGTGTCGGCAACCGGCTTTGAGCAAATTGACCCTAAGCGTTTCCAGATGCCTTCGGCTGATCGGCAAGTGGATGCTGACCTTTCTCGGCTCGATGTGGGTGCGCTCGTTGATGATGCAAGTGGCACGCGGATTAGTACAGAATTTGGGAAAACTGCCTTTGGCAATTGGCTTGGTGTTGCCCCTGGAGAAACCATAGAAGCGCGCATCACCTACACGTTACCCTTCACCTTAAAAGTGGGCGGTTTGCTGGACAGAGCAGACCAGTACAGTCTGCTGGCGCAGATGCAACCTGGGACAAAAATTTCCTTAGCTTCCACCTTGTCTGTTCCAGCTGACTGGAATGTGTCGTGGGAGGGGAGTACGGCCAGTGCATTCACCCGCCAAGGGAATATGGTTCGCATGAACACGCTCTTGGAGCGGGACCAGTACTACGGCGTGGTAGTGCGGAAGTAGGTTCAGAGTGAAAAGGATATTGGTGAATCCTTTATTTTATTGTGGAAATAGTTAAAGGGGTCCCGAAGGATGTGGCGCGGACGACCAAAGGGAGGAGCACGCGTTTCTGGGGAAAAGCGGGACACGGGCGAAATCCGGAGCAACCTGGCGCATGCCGGGATGCGGAGGGTATAGCCCGCGATCACGCGCGCCGTCGCGACGGCGCTGTTTTGTCGTGGATAACTCACCCCAAAACCACCCCAAAGCCGTGTTAGCCTATAAGTGAAACAAACCACAGCTATTCATCTAGCCCTGGAAAGGAGGTGAGTAGCACAGTAAATAACGCTTTTTTCAAAGAAAGGAGGATCCTATGTATAGGATTCTCACAATCGCAGCAGTGCTGCTCACATTGGTGCTGGTTGGGTGCAGTGACAAAGCGCAGCAACCAACCGCTTCAAGCAACACCGTAGGGGAAGTAAACTCCGGGTGTATCGAATTACCTACCGATCTACCGTCGGGTATTACCGCAGGGGACATCAAGAAATCTCTGAAGGCAAAAGATGATATTCCCTTCCAGATGCTCGTTCCTGAAGTACTTGAAGATCTGGGAAGCACGTATTCCCCCGAAGAGTACTACATTGATTCTCTGGGTCTCCATTGGGGGCATACGAAGGGAGTGTCATCTCAGGCAGCATTGGGATCCTGCTACTATTCCTATGGGTTCAGTATTGTAGGCACCTTTCACTTCGTGTACTGGTTCTCGTACCGGCCACCTAGCTATGATGCGTATATGTTCTTCAATAAAATATACGCTCAACCCTATGGGTCGAATGGGGTACTGGTTCAGAAACGTGATATTTGCTCGAATTGCGCTTGCAACCCTTTCTGTGCCATATTTGGCGCGAGGGTATGTGCCAAGTAACTTGTGTATGGGGTGGCGTCTTTAAAAAACCCACCCCACCCTTATTAAATAATTTATAATTAATTAAAAAAAGTATGAAAAAAAAGAACTATAGTTTACTCGTTCTCATTGCCACTTCCTTGGGGATTATTGGATTGCTCGTTTTTTGGGTACCAAGCTTCTTTGCAGATGAATTTTACACCATCTCTATTGCGTACGAAAAAGGGTCGGTAAAAATGATTCCTCCTCCTGATGAGCTGAGAAGTGCCTCGGTAAGCAAGTGGACAGATGTGTCGGCGACATTCAAAAATAGCAGCGACGGCCCATGCCAAGTTGAAGTACAATCTTTTCGTTTTTCGAAGAACTTCGAGATTAAGCAGAATGCTGAATATGGGTTGATCCTGCCGCAGAATAAAAGTATTGCCATTACTTTCTGTGGAGTGAGAAAAGATATTCTCATTGATTAGTTATTCAGGATTGTTTTATGACTGCAAAACTGCAAAATATTTTCAAACTTCTTGGGTACACAATCATCGGAGGTTTGTGCGCTTTTGCTTGGAGTTTCTTGGGATCACTCTTTTTACCAAAAGAAGTAAACCTGTCCGTTGCTTTCAATCTACTTCCTGCGCTGCTTGCGATCGTGGGGGCAGTTGTTGCTTTACTTTTTTTAAAAAATCCAAAACGAATTCCGGTATTGCTATTTTTTGTCGGATTCATTTTTATAAATAAGTTTTTTGAAGGCGTCATTGCTTCGTTGATTGCAAAATAAGTCGGCATACTTATTGAATTTGTACTCTTTATGAAATCCCTCTACCGCCTCGCTGCAGCTAGTCTCTGCATCCTTACACTTTCAAGTTTTACCATTGTTGCTGCTTTGGTCTGGTAAACAGTTACCACTCCTTCCGGGGTGTTCCCGATGGGTCACACCCGCCTGCTGACCCCCTCCTCATCCGAGGAGGGGATATGAAGGAGATATAAATGTATGCTCAGTACGTTTAGTAGATGTGAATATTTCATATATCCCCTCCTTTCATAAGGAGGGGATTAAGGGGTGGTAGTCTTTTATGGAAAGTGCAATTCATAATGTGCGAAGATTGAAAGATGTGCGCCGTGCTTTGCGGAGAAATATGCCGAAGTCAGAAGTTGTGCTTTGGTCATACCTGAGGAACCGTCAGTTAGGAGTGAAATTTCGAAGACAGCATAGTATTGGTCCGTATATTGTGGACTTTTACTGCCCCGGAAAAAGACTAATTATCGAAGTTGATGGAGAAAACCATGCAAACTCCGAGCAACGCGCAGAAGACTTGGCACGAGATGTATTTGCCCAGCAATGCCACATTCGAGTTGTACGGGTTTTGAACACTGATATTCAAGAAAATATTCGTGGGGTGATTGATGAAATTCTTCATTATATTCGGTAAATACATAGCGTAGATGAAAAAATGTTTGTTCCGGCGTAACGGAATTACCACCCCGTCCGGGGTGCTTCCAATAGGTCGCACCCGCCTGCTGGCCCCCTCCTCATTAGAGGAGGGGATAAGATACAGAGATACCCTGCACTTGTAGGAAATACTTAAAACTTGACGAACCAAAGGTATGTAGCTACAGTGAGCGAAGAATTTGCATTTGCTAACCCCTGCTGGGATGCCGAAGACCCTGCCAAAGATCACGTTGCTATTCGCTGGCGGTGCCACGCTCTACACCGAAGGGGAAGGTGTCTTCAATTTACGATCAGCTAGTGACGTGAAGCAGTGGATGGCAAAAGTTCCAGAGCTCTCTCTCATTGCCGAGGTAGAGCCTATTTTTTTGCTACCCGACGGGCAAACCCTGGAGCCAGAGCATTGGAATGATGTGCTTGGCATCGTCAAGCAAAAGTACGCCGCCTCTGATGGTTGTGTCATCCTCCAAGGTGTCGACACTATGCTTTCAACTGGGGCGTTCCTCTCTTTTGCGCTGCATGGGCTTGGGAAGCCTGTGGTGCTCACCGGCGCGCCAGTTGCACCGCCAAATCCGCAAGGCGACACAAAGGAATTCATGTCACACTTCCGCACGCTGGGGGTGCGGGCAAACCTCATTAATGCCGTTCAGGTTTCCACACTCAATCTCCGCGAGGTGTCCATTGTCTTTGGCAACCAGGTTATGCGCGCAAATCGTGCCCGGTCAGCCCCTGGCGCCACCTTTAACATGTTTGAGGCAGATGAAGTGGACGTCTTTGGCCGGGTAGATTTTGGTATCCGCTTGAAGTCTGAACAGCAACGGAAGAAAGATCCTATTCACATTACAAAGTTGAAGAATGTGCAGTTGGCTGTGGTCTCTCTCCACCCTGGATTCAAACCCGAAGCACTCGCGGATGTCGTCAGAGAAAAACCAGATGGCATACTCATCCAGTCTTTTGGGCAGCAGGGTGTGCCAGAACGATACTGGCCAGCAATTCGTTTAGCCACGCAGAAAGACATTCCCGTCGTCATTACCGGGCAAGGTGCAGCGGGTTTGGTTTCGCAGCCAGGGGTTGCGGTCATTTCTCACCTTACGGAAAGTACACTGCACGCCAAATTTCTGTGGGCTTTGTCCAAGGCGAGCAATTCACGCGTGGTGCTGGATCTCATGCAGAAAAATGCAGCAGGGGAGTTTGGCTTCTTGTACCGAGACAGCTAAGTATGCGCGTCTACTACTTCCAAGCGCCAAGTCCAAAGCCTCGCATGGAGCACGTGCGTGCAGACTTGCTGCAACTCATGGATACGAAGCACGTCTTCTACATAACCAATGATGGTCGCAATAGTCTTGATGTCCCACAAGATGAACTGGAAGCTTTGGCCAAAACAGGTGGCTCCATGTTGGACAACATGGATGCTCTGGTCATTGAAGGTTCAACACCAGATGCAGACGTGGGCTACTTGCTGGCGTATGCTATGAGTTTGAAAAAGCCAACCCTCTACCTGTATGACAAAGACATTGCGAATAAGGGTGTGCTGAAGTACTTGGGGAGCCGCCAGATCCCTGCGCACATCAAAGTGCAGTCGTACAGCGGCAGTAGTGTTGTTGGCATTACGGAAAAGTACCTCACCGAACTCCTCAGTTCAGAAGCGGCCGGTCAGCCAACCATTAAGTTCACTTTCCGCATAACCCCGCAGATTGAGCAGTACTTGCAGCAGAAAGCCAAGAAAACCGGCATGTCGAAGGCTGACTTTCTGCGGAAGAAGATTGAAGAGGATATTATTGGGAAGGAGAAGAAATAATTTATGCTACAAGAACTCGTCTCTCGAGAGACAATACAATTCTTTGCTCCATTAACCGTTGTTATTGTTGGGGCGAATACTTTAGTT
Source organism: Patescibacteria group bacterium (assembly GCA_041665345.1). Classification (NCBI taxonomy): domain Bacteria; species Patescibacteria group bacterium. Next base: position 779 of record JBAYJA010000006.1, on the reverse strand, counting down.
GCTGTAACTGTACTGGCAAAAGGTGTACGTAAAGTTGCACATTGGTTATTTTTCACTCTCATTCTCGTTTTCAACGGTTGGATCATCGGAAATTATTTTACACATTTTGCTAACGACGCATCACAATCACTGTTTGCAAACAACTGCACTTATTTTCTTGGGGTATTCATTGTTCCCATTTTCATTCTTTTCGTCTACTACTTCCCGCGGAAGTCACATTTCTCTTGGTATGGGTATATCCTTCTCATTCTTCCAGCGATTTTCGCAGCTGTTCTTGCATTCTTCAATAAGTACATTACTAGTGTCCAACTAGTACCAGATAAGTTGAATGTGTTAGAGAACAACCAAACCTGGCTCACTTTCTATGCACTACTGGTTGCAGGATACGTGGTGGTATACCTTTTTATTTTAGGTAGGAAAATTCGACGTGAACCGGCAATGAATCAGATAAAATTAAAATACGTACTTAGTGGATTCATCATTGCTTCGGCCATTGGAATATTTTTTGATCTTTTGCTACCACTCACACAAAAAGAGACAACGATTGGACTTTTTGGGTCGTATGGAACAATATTTATTACCGTTTCTGTCGCATACGCAATTCTCCGCTACCGACTCATGGACATTTCCATTGTCATTCGGAAGAGCGCGGTGCAACTCCTGACCTTCATCATTCTCTTCGCCATTTACGCGTACGCATTACTCCTTGTCCAACGTGGGTCAAGTTCTGCGGTGAGTTTGAATAGTAATACTTCACTCCTCATTACCATTTTCATCAT
>JBAYJA010000005.1 GCA_041665345.1 Patescibacteria group bacterium | reverse complement strand
CATATGCAAGTTCCAGACTGCAATTGATTCTTTTGACCTTCTGTGCAACCTTTGGTACAGTGGTCAACCATAATACAAAAGGGCAGTTATCTTACAACGGAGAAAGGAGAGTACTTTGAAAAATCAAGGAGATACGCAAAAAAACCAAATGGTTCGTGCAAAAGAAGCGAGATCATCGCTGGATTTCTACCTGAAAGAAATTGGCAAGTTTAAGCTCATCAGTCGGGAAAGGGAAGTGGTGCTTGCAGCAAAAATCAAGCTTGGTGACCAGGGAGCGCTTGATGAACTGGTAAAGGCAAATTTACGGTTTGTGGTCAGTGTGGCGAAGCGCTACCAAAACCAAGGTGTGCTCCTGGCTGACCTGATTAACGAAGGGAATGTTGGCCTAGTGAAAGCGGCAAAACGTTTTGATGCTAGCCGAGGATTTGTCTTCATTAGCTATGCCGTCTGGTGGATCCGCCAAGCAATCCTTAAAGCGCTGGCTGAGCAGAGCAGAATTCTTCGTGTGCCGTTGAACCGGGCGGGTGATAAGCACACTGTGAATGAGGTGAGCCAAAAATTGCTACACAGTTTTGATCGCGAGCCAAGTGTGGAAGAGATTGCTGCTGCAACAAAGATGACCGAGGCGGAAATTCTGGCGACCTACCAGGTTCGTGATTCCCACGTCTCACTTGAAATGTTCTTTGACGGTGAAAGTGATGGATCCGCAATGGACACCATCGCCGATGATCATGCAGTTCTAGCACCCATTGCCCTGGAACAAGAGGAGCTCCGCAACATCATCCGTTCATTGCTTTATACGCTTCCATCGAGGGACGCAGAAATCTTCATGCTCTACTTTGGGTTGAATGGTGAGGGGCCATTAACCTTAGAAGAGATTGGTGAACGGTACAATCTCTCAAGAGAACGAACTCGTCAAATAAAAAAGATAATCCTCAAGTGGTTTCAGCACCCCCTACGTGCGAAGCTGCTCCAAGATTTTCTCCAAAAAGATCGAACCTTCTAACAGCCACGTTGCACATGCGCGTGGCTTTTTCATTTACCCACTCTTCTTTTCTATTCCAAAACTCGACAAAGGAGCAAGATACGATATAAAGGTATGGATTCATCACGTAAAGTGGGTTCACTTGGTTTTAATTAACTACGAAAAATGCGGGAAATTCCTTAGCCTGACCATGTGCTAAAATGAATGCATGGGGAATCCTGAAGACTACCGACATGTACAGGAGAGTGAACCAAGTCCTGCGCTGGGGCAGCAGGATGATAGTCAGACGATAGAGAGAAGCCAGAGTGTGAATAAGCCGAATACGAAGGCAGAAAACTACGATTTTAATAAGGGCTGGCGGGAGCAGCTTACGGAACATCAAACTGAGAGGATCAAAAACTGGGCAGCTAAGGTCGTAACGCAGTGGCACGATGAAATCAAGCCAGACTACGTTTTTGTTACGGATTCGAGCGCCATTCCATATGGTTACGTACTCAAAGCGGCGTGGAAAGCAGCCTTCCAGGGAGAGGAATCAATCCCCAGGTTTCTACGGGTGGATCCAATGCTATTTAAATGGTTAGAAAATAACGATGACGGGTTGGTTCAAAAAATGGCGCAAGAATCTTACGCTCCTCAAATGGAGGAGCGATTGAAAAGAATTATTAGCAAGGAGAACCCCAAAATTATTGTCTTTGATGAGGGGAATATTCATGGCATTGAAACTTACAGCGACGCGCCAACGCAAAAAGATTACGATAATTTCTTGTATAAATTTGATAACAATACCGCAAAACTTGATACCAAAAATAGTGAAACCCAAAAACGTGGTATGTATTATGGGTCTCTGATCTCGGTTATAAAAACTTTCCACAAAATTTTGAAAGACAACGAGCCTGAGATATGGGGATCTCAACAGTCAACACCAGAAGTTTTAATAAATAGCTCAGCAAGAATGGACTTGTGGCACAAAGAAAATGTACCTAATCAAGTGAAAGAGCATATTAAACGGTATTGCTTAGACAATGAGATTAGTATTAATGATTTTTGGGAAAAAAAACTAGAAGATTCCGCAAGAAACCAAATACAGAATGAGGGCGAAAGATACGCTCAAGAAAAAAATATCAAATGGCCAATAAATAAAGAAATCTCCAGGAAGCCAACAAGTAAAGCATTGCATTCAAGAGATCGGCACGACGTTCGCAGTCAAGATATGGAGTATCAGGGGTTAAATGATTTTGAATGGGGGAAAGTGAAATCCACCGGCTACATAGTCAAGCATCCGGGACAGCGGAAAAGGGCCAGGGAATATGTTGATGAACTTCAGGTAATTGGCCAGGAAGCCGGGGAAGCCCTAAAAGCCAAGCAAAGCTAAATGGGGAAAATGGTTGCAAATAAATTCAAGGACCGCTACTCAACCCTGAATTTTCAGAACACGGCCAAGCTCGACGATGGCAGCATGTGGCCCGTTGCTTTTGCTTTGAAGAAGTTAGGGACTACTGAGGAAAGAAAATTGTTACGTTGCTGAAGCAGGCGATCAGGTAACACATCCTACTTCAGCCGCACCAGTTTCCCTCGTCGCTTGATAATATTCTTATAATCCCACTGGATGGTTTTTGCTTTCCGCAGCCAACGTTTGATGAGTGCATGCTTCAGCTCCTTACGGTCAGTGTAGATAACACCAGCAGCCTTGAACTTTTTGACGTTCCCAACGGGCAGGAGGTCTGTTTCAGCAAACGACATACCGCTCCAGAACAGAAGCTGCACACCCTGCTTCCGCAGCGAGTAACCAACAATTGGATTCCCAGCCAAAAACCACACTGGCCCACCGTGCCACACTTTACTCTCAGCCTTTGGCAAAGAGGCATCAATCACCCGACGTAGGGCATCGCAAATGCTTTTCTCCTTCTTTGCTTGTAAATTATTGTAAGCGGTTATCTCGTTAGTCATAATAATAGAGTAGCAATTCTGTGTTCGTCATGGCAATGCACTGGTATCTGAAAAAAGCTGCCGCTGTGAAAAACGCAGTGGGACGAAATTCGTGCGGAGTAATATTACTCAAATATGCTCAGCATCTCCGGGGTCCCCACGAATGTGGCGCGTAGTCCTGCCGCAGGACGAGCACGCGTTCGTGGGGCAAAGCGAGGCTTCGCGCGAAGGGCGGAACGGAGACGTAGCAACGTCTACGCGCAGCTCTGAGCGCGAAACGAGCTGGTGGACCCTACCGGGCTCGAACCGGTCACCTCCGCGTTGCAAACGCGGCGCTCTACCAAATGAGCTAAGGGCCCATAATTTTTTCCGGGGTCCCCAGAAATGTGGCGCGCAGTCCTGCATCAGGACGAGCACGCGTTTCTGGGGTAAAGCGAGGCTTCGCGCGACGGGCGGAGCGGATTCGGTAGCAACCGGATACGCGCAGCTCTGAGCGCGAAACGAGCTGGTGGGCAACGTAGGAGTCGAACCTACGACCTTCTCGGTGTAAACGAGACGCTCTAACCAACTGAGCTAGTTGCCCGAGCTTTCTTCGGGGTCCCCACAAACACGAAGCGGACCCTGAGTGAGCGAAGCGAATCGAAGGGGAGCACGGGTTTGTGGGGCAAAGCGAGGCTTCGTGCGGAGTCCGGAGTGGAGCCGTAGCAACGGCTACACGCAGGGCGGAGCACGAAACGAGCTGGTGCGCCCGGAGGGAATCGAACCCCCAACCCCATGGTTCGAAGCCATGTACTCTATCCGTTGAGCTACGGGCGCTCGGCTTCCAACGTAGCAGTGAACGCGCTGATATGCAAGAAACCCCGCTGGCTGCGGGGCTCGTTTATTGCACTTCGTAGACTATATTGCTTACCCTTTCAGTGTTTCTGGATTCAGCATGTACGCCCGGGCAATGTCTTCCGCAATTTCCCCCGCGTCGTACAAACGCTTCAAATCTTGGTCCATGGTGATCATGCCATCTTCTGCCGACGTTTGAATGACGGTTTTAATTTGCGCCACCTTGTTCTCCCGAATCAAGTTTGCAATTGCTGGCGTGTTAATGAGAATTTCCCGGGACGAAATACGTCCGCCATTCATCCGGGGCAAGAGCTGCTGGGAGATAATTCCCTTTAAGAAGAGGGAGAGCTGAATGCGGACTTGGTCTTGCTGGTAGGGTGGGAACACGTCGATGATGCGATCCACGGTTTGCGCGGCGTTGAAGGTGTGCAGGGTAGCCAGAACCAAGTGTCCAGTCTCCGCCAAGGTAATGGTGGCAGAAATGGTTTCCAAATCGCGCATTTCCCCCACCAAAATCACGTTGGGGTCTTGGCGCAACACATGCTTCAGTGCCTGGCCAAAGGAGAGAATGTCCGTTCCAAGTTGGCGCTGCTTGATAATGGACTTCTTGGATTCGTAGATGAATTCAATGGGATCTTCCAGGGTGATGATGTGCGCCGCACGGTCATTATTAATGTAGTCAATCATGGCAGCCAAGGAAGTGGACTTCCCACAACCCGTAGGGCCAGTGACCAAAATGAGCCCCTGCTTCTGCTTGATCAGGTCGTACACTACCTGCGGCATGGCCAAATCTTCCATGGCTGGAATTTGCTGGGAAATGATACGCGCAACTAAACCGGCGTTGTTACGCTCCCAGTGACAATTCACACGGAAGCGATACCCACCGGGAATCTCGTAGGACATATCCAATTCCCGGTCACCAATGAACAACTGCTTCTGCTTGTCATTCATGATGGAGAAAATCAACGCCTGGGTGTCTTTTGGCGCCAAGGGTGGAATACCTTCAACCTCAACTAAATTCCCATCAATGCGGAGGATTGGTGGTTTGCCGGAAACAATATGGACGTCGGAGGCCCGGCGGTCAACCGCGATGCGAAACAGGTCGTCAATTTTAATCATAAAGGACGCGTTACCGCTGGGCGGGTTTCTTTTTCAATGCACCAAAAATGCGCTTGGCCATGCGGTGGCCCAGTGACATTGATGCCTTTTCGTAGTACATGGTCTGTCCTAGCATGACCAAGCTAATATGCCCCGAGGGGAAGGCTGGTGAAAGTTTTTTCATATTTGTTCTTTATTTCTAAATGTATTCTAGCATGTTTTTTCACTTTCGTCAAATATACGAATACAGTTACGAAATACGAATAGATGCTACGAAAGTACGAATTACGAATAGGAAGAGTCTTGAGCTTTCACCACAAAACCCGTCCTCCCCTTTACTAAGGGGAGGTGCGGAGGGGTAATGCTTACCAGGAGAAGCTTGCCTTCGTGACGAAAGATTGGTGCAACCTCCAAGAAAATCTCCCCCCTTCCATACCCTAAACCCTAACGAGCATCCAAACCCTTGCCGCACTCCTCATCCTGTCCATGATATACTTCACATATGCCAAAGACGACCAAAGCCGTTGCAGAGCAGATCCGAACGCTCATTACTGGAGCCCTGGGTCTGATAGCGGCGTTAGCCTGGAATGAGGCGGTGAAAGACTTGTTCGCCAGGATTTTTGGCACCGCAAGTGGCCTCGTGGCCAAGTTTGGCTATGCAATCATTGTTACCGTTGTTGTTGTCTGGCTGACAATGCGATTGGCAAAACTTGGTGCTCAGGAAGCTGAGGAGAAGAACCAGGAGCGGAAGGAATGACGCGCCTCCACACTGGTCCACACCAGCAAGGCGATTGCCAGCATAACTACTTGCGAACCTAAGCACAGCACGCAAAACGTTTTCAGGTCAAAAATTTCCACACCTGTCAGAAACAAAGAAAAGCCCAGCCCGCCAAGACTTGCCAGCGCCAGCCCGCCCCACGCCAGGGTGGGCAGTTTTTTCATTAGCAGCAACCAGAGACTAACGACCAGCATAAGGGCATACCCAATGATCCCAAGCAAAGCAACCGGCACCCCGGCAATTTGGCTGGCCCAACTCTTATTTACCACATCGCAGTTGAAGGTTGCGTTGAAGTTGCAAAACGTAGAAGGTTCCACGGAATAGTGGAGCTTCAGGGCGTAAGCGGAAACAGCAATCCCAGCAAGGGACAGAATGGCGATTGTGAGCAGGCGGGTTCGGGTCGACATAGGTGCTGTTATAGTACTCGGGAAAATACCATCCGCCAAGGCGCTTGCCGCACTCCAGTGGTCATGTACAATGACTACACACACTGACGAGGAGGCTGATGTGTCTATAAACACAACGCTGAACCAGCAGCAAAAAGCTGAGTTACAAGCACTTGAGAAAACCGCAAAAGACCATTTTGGCAACACCGCACATTCCCTGGCAAAGCGTCCCCGAAAAATCGCAAAAATTCTTCTCCTTCGGTTGGCATGGGTACACTATCTCGTGCAATCACTCCCAGCAGACACGTACCGGATTTCCTGCCAGGCAAAGTTAGCACTGAGTTTTTCCGCCTTTACCAATGGGGATTTAGAGAGCTGCGCCTGCCAACTCCAGGATGCAGAGGATGACTACATGTCGCTGAGTGCACAGTATCCGAAGTTCATACAACCCGCACGCTAATACAACGCCCCGACCACATGGCCGGGGCTTTTCATGTTTCTTTTTTGACTGCTTCCAGACTCATTGGTATGCTTGGAATAGTAGAAACTTTAAAAAAGTGAGAGTTGAAAATGGCGCACAAACGGTGGCATTTTTTCCTGCCTTGGACAGTTATTGTCCTGATTGGTGGTTCTCTGAGTTGGAATACACTCCGCGCAAATGAGCTCTTTGAAACTTCTGTGGGAATTATTTTTGTTACTTGGTTGATTGGCGCGTTGCTCTACGAAATTCAATACGGATAGTGTTTCCAAGCATGCACACTTTAAAACAAAACTCCGCCCTTGTATGTCCACAAGGGCGGTTTACATTATGGAAGAAAATTTACGCTGGGTGCTTCAAACAGTCTTTCAGGGCTTTGCCAGCCTTGAACTTGGGGACGCGGACGGCAGCAATCTGAATTTTCTCGGTTGGATTCTGAGGGTTGACGCCGGTACGTGCGGAACGCTCTTTCGCCATGAACGTGCCAAAACCTGTGAGGGTAACCTCTTCATTCGCTTGGAGCGTTTCCATAACGGTTTTCTGAAAACCTTCCAGCACATCCTCCACCTGCTTCTTGGGCTGGTTGAGCTTTTCGGCTAAACGATCAATGAGTTCTGCTTTGTTCATACGGCTCACCCCCTTTCGGTTTGGAAGAAGTAGCTGCTCCTATTATACCGTACTTTGGCGGTCAATGCGCTGGATGGCTGTTGCCTTCCCATCAGTCCCAACTTCCACCAAAACGCTGCAGAATTGCACGGGCCCATGCTCAGCAATTTCGTGGGGCGGTTTCCGATTTTCCAAGAAGCGCGGCATAATTGCCTCCCGATCCACGCCAATAATGCCATTCTGCAATCCGCACATACCCAGGTCTGTAACGTAGGCCGTACCACCTGGGAGAATCCGCGCGTCCGCCGTTGGGACATGCGTGTGCGTGCCTACCACCAATGTTGCCCGACCGTCCAAGTACCAACCCATGGCGACTTTTTCACTGGTCGCCTCAGCATGGAGATCCAGAATAACCAGGTCATGCTTTGGGTTTTCAGTCAGCAGTTTTTCCACCGCCACAAACGGTGATGTTGGTTCATGCGCCATGTTCACCTCACCGCTCAAGTTCATAACGAGAACCTCTTTGCCCGCAACGGGAAAAACCTTCGCACCAACCCCAGGGAAGGTGGATGGATAATTCGCCGGCCGCAGTACGTGCGTGTCCGGGTCAGTCAGCAGCGCTGCTGCATCCATTTCTTTGCTCAGGATGTGATTCCCAGACGTGCCAATCATCACCCCTGCAGCCTGCACTTCGGCCCAAGTTTTCTTGGTCACGCCTTTGCCATGCGCCAGATTTTCCACATTAGCCAGAATCACGTCCGGGGAAAACTCCTTTTTGAGCTGTGGCAACAGCTTGGACACGATAGCCCGACCAGGTTTACCCACAACATCGCCTAAAAAAAGAATGCGCATGCACAAACCATACCGTACTTCGTGGGCGTAGGCAATTCCTGCATAAGCTTGACACCCAAATGCTCCTGCCCGTAAGCTGTTCACACAAGGAAAGGAGTAAAAAGTGTTGAAAGCGAAAATGTTCATTGTCCTACTTTTTGGTTGGTTACTAGCATCATGTACGAGTTCGCCCCCATCCACCCTGTCTAGTAAACTTTCCCCGCCACTTGACCAGCTATACCATCTAGCCTGCGAGGTGGATAGTATGGATCAGGCAGAAAGTGAAGCAAGCAGACTTTATTCTGCTTACCACATGCCATTCAGAGTTGGTAACGGAAATGGACCTACCTCTTGGCGAACAAACGTTTGGATCGATCCGATTAACCAAAATATTGCGACATTAACAGCAATTGATTCCGTTATTGCAACTGTTGCTACTGATGTTCGGAAAGATGGCGGTCGATGCTCAATAACCATCGATATGTGTGATTTGCGTGTCCTGCAACAGTGCTGGGCCGTGCGGGCCATATGGTTGCCTGGTCGGGGCTAGAACTCCATAATCCCATAAATGCAAAAATACCAGCGGTAGTAAAACCGCTGGTTTTCTTTTGCTTCGGGTAATTACCTGGCGTACTCGATAACGCGTCGCTCGCGGATTACCGTCACCTTAATTTCTCCCGGGTACTGCAGCTCTTTTTCAATGCCGTTGGCAATTTCCCGGGCAAGCTTGATGGCGCCAAAGTCGTCCAACTTCTCTGGGGTGACGAACACCCGAATTTCTCGGCCTGCTTGAATGGCGTACGCCTTGTCCACCCCTTCAAACCCGCCGGCCAAACGTTCCAAATCTTCCAGGCGCTGGATGTACTGCTCAATGCTGTCTTTGCGCGCGCCTGGGCGTGAACCGGAAATTGCATCCGCAGCTTTCACAATTGCACCTTCCAGTGTCTTGGGACTGTCCTCATGATGGGAAATGCACTGGTAGGCAACTTCCTCTGGCATGCGGAACTTCCGGCGCAGAATGTCGTAGCCAATTTCCGGATGCGTCCCTTGGATGTCATGATCCAATGCTTTGCCAATGTCGTGAAGCAAACCACCTTTCTTACACACGCTCACGTTGGCATTCAGCTCTTCGGCCAGCAGCCCAGCCACAATGGCGACTTCCACCGAGTGGCGGAGTACATTCTGGCCGTAGCTGGTGCGGTACTTCAAGCGACCAACCAGCTGCAAGAGTTTGGGGTCCAAACCTGCAACCCCTACTTCGTATGCCGCTTCTTCACCCGCCTTCTTCATTTCTTGGGAAATATCTTTCTTGGCTTGCGCAACAGCCTCTTCAATGCGTCCGGGGTGAATGCGGCCATCGGACATGAGTTTTTCCAACGCACGTTTGGCCACTTGGCGACGGGTGGGCGAGAAGCCAGATACCACAACCGAGTCGGGAGATTCATCCACCAGAATTTCTACGCCAGTCTGCAGTTCCAGGGATTTAATATTGCGACCTTCCTTGCCAATGATGCGGCCTTTCATTTCCTCGTTGGGCAAAGCCACCAGCGTAGTAGTGGTTTCCGCGGTGTGGGGTGAAGCCACGCGCTGAATTGCCAGGCTAATGAGATTTTTCGCTTGCTGGTCAATGGCTTCGGCGGCTTGCTCTTGGTGCTTCTTCAAACGGTCAGCTAATTCATCCTTCATATCCCGCTCCGTGGCATCCAGCAACACCCGCTTCGCCTCGTCTTTACTCAGGGCGGCAATTTTCTCTAACTTCGCCACCTGCTGCTCACGAATGGTCGAAAGTTCTTTATGCACGTTTTCCAAACGGTTTTCCTTTTCTACCAATTGCTTCTGGCTCTTCTCGATTTGCATTAACTTTTGATCGAACGTGCTCTCACGCGTTTCTAAACGCTGCTGCTGTGCCTGAATCTCCCGGCGACGTTGGTCTTCGTCCCGTTTTGCATCTTCAATAATCTTCATGCCTTTTTCCTTGGCCTTGAAGAGAATTTCTTTTTCTTGCTGTCGTGCTTCTTCTTCCGCTTTCTGCAAGCGGGCTTCTGCGGTTTCTACTTGCTTGGAAGCCCAAACTTTACGAGCGAAGTAACCCACGAGCATGCCGCCGAAGGTGCCAATTGGTAAAAGGAGTACCCAAAACCAGGTGCTGAAGTTGTCGAAGGACATAGAAGTATGGAGGTAAGGTTGGTCATAGAGTGCTCTGCGTGCACGAAATGCGTGCAGGAACTGAGCTTTCCTACCTTAGCACAGAGGTTTTTGGGACGCAAAGGTCGCTTGGAGAATGCATCATCGCCCCACATTATCACGCATTGCACAAGGATGGCCTGAACTGAAGACTTTCTTGGTTACTTTCGCTTTTGCTGACTGCAGGTAGGGGCGGGACCCCCTCCAAAAATGTAATTAATGAGGTACACCGCATCGCCAATATCCGTTTGGCCATCGTTATTTGGGTCACCGGAAACCGGGGTGGTGCCATTGGCGAAGATATAGTTAATAATATTCACCGCGTCTCCAATAGAAATTTTGCCATCTCCATCTGCATCACCACAGAGCATTGGGCCATTGAGCCAAATGGGATTACTAAAACTTCGATGACCAAGGGTCGTACGTGCCTCTACCCACACGGCAAAAGGTGGAGCAACGTTAAGATCGGCGAGTGTCCGCGTGAACGTTTGATCCAGGCCGGTGAGCGGTACAACCTGATGCGCCTCCGTACCAGGGGAAAGGACGTGTAGGGTAAGGGTGCTGAGGTTCCCAAACTCTACGCTGGAAAGCGAGCGTACGTGTACATTTGCGGTTGGCTGAAAAGTAATTCGATCCCCCACCTGCGCGAGTGTTGTACTCCCAAGACGAATTTCGGGTATAACCAGCGGACCATCAGAAACGATGCCTCGACCATTGCGTAAGGCGTCCATAATCCCGGTTTGCGTCAGACCACCAGGCAATGGAACAACCGTGTGCACTTTTCCGGAAGCCGTCTCATTCGCCGCCACGTCAAAGGCGCCATTTGCGTTGAAGACTTTGTAATTTGCATCACCATGCGCGTCCGAACCGCCCAGCAGAGAAATGTTGCGAAAAATATTTGCGCGGACCAAAGCATTGTACCGAACAATGCCGCGCTGCCATTCCGCGTCCCAGTTGGTATTTGCCGTCCAAGGAAACGGGCTCATGTTGTCTGTGGTCACATTACTATTCGTGACGGAGGTTGGCCGCTCGTTGAAAATCTCCAGACCCACAAAAACCGGGAAGCTGAGCGCGGTGGTGTAATTCGCGTTTGACCACGGTGGTAAGAAGCCAAAGACGTCGATGGGCAACGAATCGCTCTCCGGATGTGAGGCATACGCCACGCCGTTCGCGTCGGTAATATCCGTTAGGACGGCGGACAGCGTGCGGGGTTGGTTTGCCGTGACGTTGAAGCTTGGTACTATATCCGGCCCCGCGATCCACTTGTTCAACCCTAAACCCAAAACATGAATACGATCATCCACCGATTCGTTCGTCTCATTCGTATCTACGGAAAATTCCAAGCCGGGAATGAGGCGGAACGTTGCATTGGACGCTGCCAGGCTGCGTGCAACGAGCTGATCCCATTCGGTGGCGGTCACATCGTAGGAATGCTCCGTGAGCGTGGTCCACTGCATGCCAATTGCCTGCGACGCTTCCACATTGAAATCAAAATTTCCGCCATACTCAAAGGCGTTATCCGTAAACTCGCTGTGGAAATGTGTATCGCCCCGGTACCAACCAGGCAGCGATGGCCAGGGACTAGCAATCTTCACCTGCAAGTGCTGGCTGTAGGTATGCCAGATGAGTTGATCGCGGAAGCGAATGTCCACCCGCAGCGGCAAGGTCTGGCCAGGCGTTAGACCAACCTCGGTAGGCGTCAGTTCGCGTACGCGAATCCCCCAGAATGATGCATTCACAACCAGATCTGGGTTGGGGTCGTACCGAATAATTTCGGTGTTCGTATCGGTCCGCGTGTAGCTAATGTAATCCAGCAGCGCGCTGTCTGATTGCGCATCTTTAATGAAGGTGATGACAGGAATGTCAGCATTGGCACCTAGCCGGTGGACCCACGGCGCATCCGAGACAAAATCTTTGGCAGGGGTGTTTGCGTACTTTGGGTCTGGCTGCGTGGCCGAAATGACTTCAACGGAAACTGCAGCTTGGGCCGGCGCGGCAAAAATGAGGCACGACAAAAGAATGCCAAGCGCTCCTCCCAGGAAGAGCAGCGTGGAATGTATGCGTCGCATCAACTTGCCTTGGAAATTATTTTGTCCACGATGCCGTACTTTTTGGCATCCTCAGCAGACATGTACTTATCCCGGTCTGAATCTTCCTCAATTTTCTTAACGGACTGGCCAGTGTGCTTGGCCAAAATTTGGTTCAGCCGGTCTTTAATCTTCAAGATATGCTCCGCGCGGATTTTAATATCTGAGGCCTGACCTTCCGTCCCACCCATAACTTGGTGAATGAGGATTTCTGCATTCGGTAAAGTGAAGCGCTTTCCCTTCGCGCCACCGGCCAGGAGCACCGCCCCCATGCTGGCAGCCATCCCCACGCAAATGGTGCTCACGTCCGGTTTCACGTACTGCATGGTGTCATAAATCGCCATGCCAGCCGTGACCGAACCGCCGGGGGTGTTCAGGTAAATTTTAATATCCTTGTCTCGGTCTTGGTTTTCCAAGAGCAGTAACTGCGCAATGACTGTGTTGGCAACGCCATCGTCAATGGCATCACCTAGGAAGATGATACGGTCTTTGAGCAGGCGAGAGTAGATGTCGTATGCACGCTCACCAAAGTTGGATTTTTCAATGACGGTTGGGACTAGGTACATGGTTGGAGGGGTAAAGGGTTTGGGTGTGGAAGCGAGTATGGATGGAGGGGTTGGTTGAGGGGAAGAGAAGGCAGAAGCACGATCTACGTCTTGAAGGTATACTGCGGTTTGGGGGAAAAGTCAACCCGGTTACGAATTACGAAAAGGGATACGAATGAAGATGGAGAGGGATAGGAATACGGTACACAAGATTGCAGAACGTCTCCCTCGCCCTTTGAGGGAGAGGGAACAAGGGAGAGGGAAAGAGGTTTTGTTGAAGCGCCAGGTGGAGTTGGAAGGTTGGGTGTGTTTTTCGAAAATGTATCACCCTCCTTCCCAACCCAACGTCCTAACGAGCATCCAAACCCTTGCTCTACCACAAACCCTCACAAAACCCTTGGCGAAGCGGATTAAAAGGGCTACTTTTAGCTCTACCATTTTTTTAGTACACTAGAAGCTCATAGCAAAACGTTTTCGTAGGAGGAAAAATGCCCTTTGTAAAGAAACTTGCCTTTGCTGCGAAAAAAGCAAATGGTGAGCCAGAGCTGATTGCTCCAACTATCCTGCAGGCCATGTTTACCTTTGGCATTTCCCTGGAACGGGATGAACATGTTGCGTGCGCAATCCAGGCGGGAATATTGGCCGAGCGGCACAAAGACGTGCCTCACGAAGAACTGCCTGCAGTGCTGCAGCATGAAATTGACCCTCGGAATTTCCTTGAGCGTTTCCAGGGAGATCCCCAAACCAGATAACTCCAGGAGGAGAAGTGCCAGAAACAAAAGATGGAACAGACCAAACGGAACAAGGCCATCCCAAACAGCATCTGAGCTACATGAACGATGTAGCGAAAAACGGAAAGGTTCGTCCGCTCCCGCCAGCGCTCATTCGGAAGACACGGCTTGGTGCACAGCAGCCCCCATGCCGACTCATCCAGCAAGAAATTCTGGATTGGGAAGCAATCCGTGCTGCCTCTTCCGAACCAGAGGCGCCAAAAAAATAGCCCGCATCCACAGGACACCCCAAGGTGTCCTTTTTTTATACCTTTTCCCACTTCACTCCTGAGGCAAAGACATTCAGCTCCTCCATCCACTGTGCTTCTGTTGCGCGTATAGTAGCACGACGCTTTTGTTTGATATCCAGCGCATGAAAATCTTCGAGAAAAGCCTTTAACCGCCGTGCCATGTACTTGTCTTTCCAATCAACTTTTATTTCCAGCGCTGGCTCATGGTCTAGCGTACGAAGAAATTCTGGAAAATCATACCCTGGAATACTCAAAAATTCCTCGCTTATATCACGATAGTGTACCTCCCGCTCTTGCTTTCCTGGTTCGCGTTCCATGGATAAAGTATTCCATACCAGGCCACGCCCGTGCAAGGAAAAAGGAGTGCCCTGTTGGTACTCCTGTATAGTTTAGTAGAGCGGTTTTGGATCTTCAGGGAAAGGGCCATCCAGTTTCATCGGACTACCTTGCATGGGTTTCCCGCAGTTGGGACAAGTGGGAGCCTGACCAAGAGGGACACCAGTTCTCTCATCAGCATGATCTGATATTGGGTTCGCGCCACAGCTGCAGGTCCAATAGTAGTTGTGAGCAGGGTACATGGGTTTTACCTCCTACCATGTTTTTTTGTAACGCCAGTATGTTCCAGTCAGCCTGACGGTGTCAAATGCAACCCAAACATCACCAAGAATTCCTGGGGTGTACATTCTTCCGCTCCGCTGTCTCTTACGTATTTGGTTGCACTCGCCAGCCATCCGGCGTTTGTACCAGATGACCCGGCACGGCAAAGCCCGCGGCTTTTTTGTGACCACCACCGCCAAAGTGCTTCTTGGCATACTCGGCCACGTCCACATCAGCCTGCGTCGTACGTAAACTCCCTTTCACCACACCCTCACGCTCTTTCAGCACCATCACCATTCTGGCGTCTTGCAGGGCGTTGAGAAAATTTGCTACACCTTCCATATCTTCTTCCACTGCACCACACGCATCCAAATCAGCCTGGGTGATGACTGTACTCACCAGCCCATCCGCATGCTGTGTCAGCCGGTCCAAGGCAATGCCCCAGAGCTTCAGGGTGTTCACGGACTTATTCCGCACAGTGTTTTCTGTAATTGTGCGGAACTTAGCGCCACGCCGCATGAGGGTACCAGCAATTTCCACCGCATCAGTGGTGGTGCCCAGATTGCTGAAACCACCCGTGTCTGTGAGAATGCCGGTGAGCAAGCAGGTAGCAATTTCTTGGCTAATGTGAATGCGATGGTGATCCAAAAATTTATACACCAATTCAGAACAGGACGACGCAGTGGGTTCCACAATATTCATATCCCCAAAGTGCGGGTTGGTACCGTGGTGGTCAATGTTGATAATCGTCGGACTCCCTTTTAGTTTTGCAACTAAAGAAGTCGCGCCGGCATAATCCAGGCTGGAAGAGTCCAGGGCCACCACAACGTTGAATGGGATGTGGGCAATTTCCTCTTCGGTGCTCTTCACATGCTCCCACAAGGGCAAGAACTGGTAGTGTGACGGCACCGGATGCGCGCAAAAAATATGGAAATGCTTGCCTTGATCCCGCAACCAGTTAGCCATGGCCAAATTCGCGCCCAGGGTATCCCCGTCCGGTTTCTGGTGGGCAATGAGGAGCACCTCTTTGGCTTCGGTAATGGCGCGGTGAATTGCGCGGTAGCTGGCAGTGTGGTCGGTCATAAAGTTAGCTACTGTACCCTACCAATGCGTATGCGTCAAGGGCCGCCCACACTCCACCCATATTATTAGCTTGCTTCAGTGCTTTCCGGCTTCACCAATTCCAATTTCCAAAAAGTTGGCGTGGTTGGCATTACCCGCGATGCATTTTCACCAAACTTTTCGGCTGCTGTGTCGGCATCAATAAAATATCCTTCTTCATGTGCAAGCTCTAACCCGGCTTGTGCAATGGCCTGCTGCATATTTTCCCGGGTATGTACCACCAAGCCAATCTGCTTTTCACCCCCACCAGCATTTTTCACTTTCCCGCTTAATCGGAATCCCTCCTTTTCTTCCAGTGCCTTGTAGGCGGCAATAGCATCGTCAGGATATTCCATGAAGTCTAATTTCCAATCTGACTCCAGCATATCCGGATGCATGGTAAGAAACACTGCCTTGCCGCCAGGTTTGAGAACCCGGGCAGTTTCCTGAAGTACTTTCTGCACTTGTGGAAGCTCCAAATTGTGCAGCACCATAAAAGACGTGGCAACGTCAAAAGATTTTTCTTGTATGGGCATGTTTGTGGCATCACCATTGATGAACATCAGCTGCTTCAGTGCCTCATACTTCTTACTCGCTGGTTCACCTTTTTCATCATCAGCAATGCCCAGCATAGATTTGCTGTACTCCAGGCCAACCACGGTTCCATCTTTTCCTACCATCTCTGCCATTCGGGCAGATGGGTACCCTGCGCCAGAGCCAATATCCAGGACTTTATCTCCGGGCTTAATCACTTCATCTCGGAGGTATTGAAGCATTGGATCCCTGCCCCAGATCCCGGAAGCATGCTCCATGGTCTTCTCTTCATTCCACTCTGGTGCGTTTTCTGGGTTGTACAGTTCTTGGAAATTTTCAGTCATAGAAGTACATCACGTAAGGGTACGATCTGCACGCCGACATAGTTCTTCAAGTATTGCAAGAATATGGCTTTCTGCTCAGCGCTTGAAACGGTCTCGGTTGCATCCTCAATGACGTAGGAACGATAGCCGCGGACGATTGCACCAATTGCCGTGTGGAACACGCAAACATCGGTATTAATGCCACAAAAATACACGTCGGTAATTTCTTGCTTCACAAGCGTGTCTTCCAAAGCAGATTGGTAGAAACCATCGAAATACAGTTTGACCAAGCGTGCATCAGAAGCAGCCGGTTGCAGCCCGAAAAGTGCATGCCCCCAGGTGCCAACGATTGCTGCATTGCTGTACGCACTATTCTTCCTCCCCTCCTGAAAAGACGCTTTGTAATTTTTCAGGCTGTAGTCTGACTGCAGAAAAAGCACAGGATCTGAACGCTTGTGCCAGGCATCAAGCAGCTGCTGAATTTTTGGCAGTAGTGCCTGCGCTTTCAGTAGCTTGTCATTGCCCAGCTGCTTGGCTACCTTCCCGTCAGGGCTGACAAAGTCATTTTGGTAGTCAACGACACAGAGTAGCTTTTTCATATTGTGAAGTATACGCCTACGGCTTGAAGTGAACGAGTGTCTATACTCTGAAAAAGTACCTTACGTGGACTGCAGCGCAGGCTGCGAAGCTGCGGGCAAAGTCTTCCACAGGGCTTCAAACAGCATGCGGTGCATGGAAACCAGTTCTTTACTCTCCATTTCCACGGCCACGGGGTTTTTGGTGTACTCCACAAAAATGACACTCTTCAGCAAAATGTAAATTCCCGCCTTGCTCCGCTGTTCGTAAAAGTTGTCCAAAATCCGGATTTCTGAATTAATCTCCTTTTCCTCTTTTTGCTTTTGCCGGGTATCTTCACTGGCTTCCAGAATTAACCGCGAGTGCATGCCAAACGCTGCTCGGCGCTTCACAAAATTGGTAAACCACTCCCGATCACGGCTAAGGAAAGCGGATTCGGAAGCAATGACTTGGTAGTCTTTCAGCCCCTTCTTCCGCTGGAGCAAAATCCCCTCGTACATACCCTTAATTGCCTGCAACCCGTCGTAGTACCGCACCCGCGGCCGGTTCTTCGCCCCCCGGAACAGCGCCGCCAAATCCGGTTGCGCGGCTTTCATGGTGCGGTAGGCTGCTTCGCTTTGTTCCACCAACTTGTCAGGGTCTTCTGCTGCATACTCACGCACTTTGCGGTCGTCCAGGGTAAGAATGAGCTTCTTCTGCACCAGCGTATCCAGAATGCTGTACGTGGTGGAACGTGGTAACCCAGCATTTCTTGCAACTTCCTGACCTTTCGCCCTCCCTAAAGCAAGAGCAGCAAGGTATACCCCAGCCTCCTTTTCATTGAGTCCAAAGTGCGTTAATGCCTCTTGAATGTTCATTTGACGAAGATTATGACAAATACTATATCACAATTTTAGCTTATTTTAGCCATTTTGTCAATTCCACTTTAATATTTTGCTTAAAGCATTGACAATATCTAAACTCTTCTTTATACTTCTTTGTTAAAAATGAAATAAAAGAAAAAACATTGTGAAAGGATGGCATAGTACAACAATGCGCAAAAAAGTAATCGTCATTTCAAAATCGAGACGAGTAAGAAAACCAACCTTCCGTTTTGGCACGTATGGTGTCGAATTCACTGGCCTAACAGATGTTACTGAACCAGAACACTCAATCACAGCGTATATTGATTCAGTTCGGCTGATAGTCAATATGAATCGTTCCATTGGTCAATACATCGCTGCCGGGAAATATGGTAATGTCGATCCGGAAATACATGAAGTGAACTTTCCACGAACCGGCGGTGGCACGCACTCCATTACATTGAAGCTAGTACAGTTTGACACCGAATGTGGTGATGCTGATGATGTGAGATGGTTACTGGAGAAATGTGGGTATCGTCCAGCAAACCTCCAAGAACTCCTTGCTTTTGGAGAGCAGCGAAAAATTCTGTGTGAACGACCAATTTTTGCTCTCAATTCTGTCAGCATTTCACCAGGAAAAATTGTACCTTACATTCGTTTGATACATCAGAAGCCCTGGTTGTGTAGCCTTTACTTAAACGCGGTCCATTGTCACGAATGTGTATTTGCTGCAGTGCCAAACTCTAGAAAATAATAATTCACCCCCATGTTTGTCGATCACTTATCAAAACATGGGGACTTCTCCCAGAACGCAAATAAAATTGTTGGTTGGGAGAAGGATAAAAAACCAAAAACGAGAGGATTGAAAAATGGATAACACGCAGAAACCGTACGAAGAGCAGACTGACTTCTGGAAATCCCGCCTGGGTTGGACCGTCATGGGTGACTGGCTGGGTCGCGTTCCGGCAGTGGAGCTGCTCAACCCACAGCCTGGTGAGCTCATTCTTGACGCGGGCTGTGGTGAAGGTCTGCTGACCCGGGTCATCGCTGATAGTGGCGCATGCGTGGTTGGCATTGATCGGAGCGAAAAAATGTTAGCCCGAGCAAGGCAACGAGAACAAGCTGACCCAAAAGTGGAGGGCTACTGCATGGGAGACATTACCCAAAGTCTCTTTCCCTACGTTCATGATGCTGACGCAGTTTTCTGCGCAGCAGTACTTATTCACGACAGCCCCAAGGAGTGTGCAGCATTTTTTCTGAATGCCTCACACGTCCTCAGGCCAGGTGGACGGCTAGTGGTGAGTATCATGCACCCATTCTTGTACCAATCCACATCGCCAACCCGTACCGGCCATGCAAAATGGGTACAGTACAAACCAGTAGAGCCAAACGTTCCGCTTACACGGTCGCAGAAGTTCGAGGAGCGCTACATGAATATCCACGGCGATGTCTTCGTCTCAGAAGTGTGGTACCACCCGGAGGATCTATTCCCACGTCTGCTGCGCGAAGCAGGATTGGAAGTTATCCGCCGGCAAGACACGTACGTCCGGCCAGAGCACATTGCCAAAAGCGCGCTGTGGGCAGGGAGTCCGTGGGGGCACCCAGCCTTCATACAGTTCGTTGCGAAGAAACCGTAGATTGCACTTTTCTAAAAAGGCGCCCGGACAACCGAGTGCTTTTTTATTTCTTCCGCTCAAGCAGTTGCTGGACATACTCATTCACATTCATACGCCGCTCACCGGCAAGAATGTATGCCAGAAAATTTTTGAGGACATCTGCCACCTCCTCACTTTCCAAAGTCAGCAGCGTTTCCTTCTTCATATTTATGACGTAGAGCGTGGAACGGAAAATGAGCACATCAATATCCGGACGAAGAAAACGGCTGGGAACCAACGAGGTAATCAATGGGCGTCCTTGGTGTGAGGCCAACGCTTTTTTATCGAGGGTGTGAAATAGCGCAAGCAGCTCTGTGCTCCCAATCCCTTCCAGGATAATTCTTCGCTTCTTTATCTGCGCATGAAACTTCTGGAAGAATTCCGGTGAAAGATTTTGCAGCGCGATTTTGGCGGATTGTGTTCCCTGGATAAAGTAAATTCTTTCCCCAACATGTGCCCGCAGCAATGCTGTGTAGGTTGTTTGAATGTTGTGCAGACCCTGAGAATACTGCACAACGTTATCTCCCAGGACAACCCGCTCGCCCAGGTTCTTTGCATGGGAAAATAGTTGCAGCCCAATTTGGAGCTGGTTGGTTATCACTGCTGAATCCGCAAGGCTCCATTCTCCATGCTTTCCGACCCTCACTCGGTGTAATAAGCCACGTCGTTCCAAGTTCTTGAGGAGAAAATGTGTCGTTGTTCGTGGTATCGCAATCTCCCGGGCTAATGCTGAGACCGTCATTGAAGCGTGTACCTGCAGTTGCAGAATAATCTTTTGCTCAACTGCTGAGAGGTTGAGGAGCTGAAAAAATTTTGTAGGCATGGGTGGCATAACCTTATGATATTAAGTGACAAGAATATTGTCAATTATTTATGCTGATTCTCCGCTAACCTTAGGGGTAAATATTCGTAACGCTTCTCACGTCTGGCGCTCTGCTTCCGCTGTTCATAGAGTAGAGACGAACAGGTTCTTTTTTTACATCAACACAATCGGAGGAATAATGCATGAGTCATTAAAATTTAGCTGTGTCATTGGCAGCTGCCTGGAGATTGCAGAAACTCCAGATGGCGGGAAAGCGCTACGACAGTCAAGTGAACCCGAAAAAGTTATTGTGCTCTCGGCTGAAGAATGGAGGGAGGTGAAAAGGAGGATTCAAACAGGAGAATTAGCTTAAATACAAAAACAACATCGAAAGGAGCTCTACGTGGTTATGTTTTATTCATTAAGCCCTGAACAACAAGAAGAAGTCGAGAGAGAAAATTTTAGAATACTCAAGGAAATACTGACGACGAGATCTAACTTCTTAGTTGCTGTACATGAAAAAGCTGAGAATCCAGACTTTGTCAGGGCTATTCAGCCGTATGAAATCCCTGCCCTACGAGCATTGCTGCAGAAGTACGAAAAAAGACTCCAAGAATGCGGTGCACCTCTTGAAGGAGCACTTGTCCAACGGGCGAAGGACGCGTTGGATCGGAGAGATCTGCAGGCACCAATCCTTCAGCGCTACATCGGGTGGTTAAAAACCGACTAATCGAAGAACCTTCCAAAAAGCGCCCGGACAACCTGGCGCTTTTTACTTACAAACAATTTTATTGACACAATGTTTGTGGGTGGTAAAGTAGCAGTGAAAAAACAAAAGTAACGAGGAGGTCATATATGCCAGCAAACAGGTGCAGTAGACTTGTTTGGCACCTTGGTTCATGCGTAGCTCTACTCTACTCAAAATCCACACCACCGGATTTCGAGAGTGTCATTCAAGAGGTCAGGCGAGTAACTGGCAAGAAACACGTAGATTGGCATTCTTGGGGTGGGCATGCGCGAGTGCTCGCCATAGGTGACCGAGAAAAAGTGCAAGATGCTTTATCGGCCATGCTACCCTCAGAATCCTTCGGAGTAAAAGACTTCACGTAAGTGCTCGCAAAAAAATAGCTCTAAGCGCCCGGACAACCTGGCGCTTTTTTTTATTTGACAAACCATTCCCCAGCAATCTAGGATAGCTCTAAACATACTGAACGTTCACAAACTGAAAGTTGAGGACACAATGCCGGACAATGATGCAAATGAAGTCTTCCGCGCCATGGTATACGAGGTGCGAGAATTCTTTCGCGAGGCAATACGACGACGAATGCGTGATCCAGAGAGGGTCAAAGCACTACCACACCCCCTGGAGCCAGGCGTCTGGTACTACCATCACCAGAAGTACTTCTTCCCGCCCGAACCAAGAAGCTTTGAGATGTGGGACACATTTTCCCGGAATGAGGTCTCAGGAAATGTCACCGGCACCATGACCATTTACGTGGACGGCACGCCGGTCTGGACTATGCACTACCAGGGCACGTTCCCCAGTCAATTACAGGCCGTGGTGGACTTTGAGCTGTTGGATGTACTGCAAAGAGAGCCGATGCGCAGATCCATCGGGATTATGGGTGGTGGTGGCCTGCCATGCGTGTACATTCAATCGAAAAATACGGGGGACTTTCTGGATTTTACCGGACGGAGGGAGTTCTTCAATACTCTGGATGAAGAGACGTACACTCCTATTGGCTGCTTGGAATTCCGTTCCTGGAGCTTGGTCCATGAGCAAGAACTTCCAAAGCCTGTACCAAGATTTAATGCACATGCAGTAAACGCATGAGTAAACGAGTGAGCAAAGCCTAGGGAACACCTTAGGCTTTTTTGACAAGCATTCGCCTTTTTCCTTTCAAAAAAATAAGTTTACTTTTCCGGTTGGACTTCTTCCTCCGGCGGCAACGTCTTCTTCACCTCATCCAGCAATGCTTCCATGTGCGCGGCATTTTGGCCCCGGATATCCAGACGGAAGTGGAGCGACGGAATGCGCGCCAAGGTAAGCCGCTTCATGAGCTCGTGCTGCAGAAAGGGCAGGCGCTTTTGCAAGAGATTGAGCACACCATTCCCATACTCCTCTGGCATCACGGACAGGAACACGCTGCAGTGCCGAATGTCACCCGTGGTTTCCACGCGGGTAATACTCACTAACGTCCCTGCGGCAAAGTTGATTTCGGTTAAAAAAAGTTCGCCCAGTTTTTGCTGGAGCAGTGCATTGAGTTGGTTCACGCGCTTGGAGGGCATGGTTGCAGGGGTAGAAGGTTTGGGTTTGGATTATTGTATGGGTAGATGGTGGACGGTTTTGGTAACGGGTATTCATTCGCCTTTGCCTTCAATCTATACCGCTATCGAAAACCAAACCTTCTATCTGTTCGCTATTCAAGTTTCCTCGCTACCTGCTTCTCTTCCGTGAACAGCAAGGTGTCCCCTTCCACAATCCCGGCCAGGCCGCTGAGTTTCAGACCGCACTCCAGGTTGGTGGCGACCTCACCCACGTTCTGCTTGTTCTGCTGCAGCTGATCCAGGGATACAGCGCCCAGCACTTTCCCACTGCGGAAGACTTTGACCCGTGCCTTTGCTTTGGCCACACCTTCCGTGACCTTGGCGCCGGCAATGGTCACCTTCCCTTCCTGGCGGAAAATCTTGAGCACCCGAGCTTGGCCAATGGGCTCTTCCACAATTTCCACTCCAAGTTTGGCAGCCAGGCCGTCCCGAATTTCATCCAGCAGCTGGTAGATGACGGTAAAGGTTTTCACGGGTACGCGCGCATTGCTCACAGCTTTCTGGCCAACGTCCACGTTGAACCCCAGGAGCCAGGCATCAGCTTGTTCGGCGCGCATCACATCCGCATCGGTAATATCGCCCAAACCTTGGCCCACAATCACGGGCTGCACATCTGGGTAGGCAAAGCCTTTCATGCTTTCCACAATTGCCTCCAAAGAACCCACCTTGTCTGCTTTCAGGAAGAGTGGAAGCTTCTTCACGTCCTTGGTGTCCACGCTGCCGCCAATCACCGACGCAGTTTGCGAGGCTTCCCGAGCTTTCACCTGCATCAAGCGCAGCGTGGCTTCTTGCTGCTTCATGAGTTTTCTGGCTGCCCGTTCATCTTCCGGCGCTTCCACCACATCACCAACGGACGGCGCGGCTTTGAGTCCCAGGATGACCACCGGCATGGACGGACCTGCGGCGTCGACAATCTTCCCATTCCAATCTTTCAAACTCCGAATTTTCCCCACCACTGGGCCAGCCACAATGAAATCCCCACGGCGCAGGGTACCGTTCTGCACAATCATGGTGGCCACTGGGCCTTCACCTTGGTCCACGTGGGATTCAATAATAGTTCCAACCAATTTCCCATCCGGGTTTGCCAGGAGCGTGTCCTTTTCCAAATCCGCAACCAGTAGAACAGATTCCAAAAGTTCAGGAATGCCTTTCCCGGTTTTCGCGGAGACCGCTTGGGTTATGACTTTTCCACCCCAGTCCTCCGGTTGGAGGTTGATTGACGCTAAATCCGTTTTCACTTTGTCCACGCTCGTACCGTCTTTATCAATCTTCGTAATCGCCACCACAAATGGGAGCTTGTTCCGTTCCACAATGCTCAGCACTTCCCGAGTCTGAGGTTTCATCCCATCATCGGCAGCAATGACCACAATGGCCACGTCCGCCACGTTCGCGCCGCGGGAACGCATGGCCGTAAACGCTTCGTGCCCCGGCGTATCAATGAAGGTAATCCCTCGGTCGTTCAACGTCACTTGGTAGGCGCCAATGTGCTGGGTAATACCACCGTGCTCTTTGCCGGCGACGTTGGCCGTTCGGATCGCGTCCAGCAAACTGGTTTTCCCATGGTCAACATGGCCCATGACCACCACGACCGGTGGGCGCACCGTGGTTCGCTTTTCATCCGCCGCAATGAGCGTCCCAACTTTATCCGCCATGGCAGTTTCCCGCTCGGCCGTGGTTTGCTCTTGCTGCCGCTGCACTTCCGCACCAAAATCTGCTCCCACAATGGAGGCGGTATCAAAATCAATTTCCTCATTCAGCGCGGCCAGGATTCCATTTTTCATCAGGTGAGAAATAACCAGTGAAGCTGGCTTGTTCAGACGCGCGGCAAACTCCCGAACCGTAATGCGAGATGGAATGGCAATGCGGCCAACCGGTGCAGCCTTTTCTGCTACTTCAATAACGTCCTCTTCCTTCTCCGGGGCAAAGAGTTCAGGCTCAGTCTTATGCTTCCCAATAATTTTTGTTGCTACCACGTCGGAAACCTTGTGCGCCTTGGAACCAATACCAAAACCCAACTTCGGCAAGGCATGGCGAAGGTCTTGGACAGGAATGCGGAGGCGGCGGGCGAGTTCGGTAACATTCATAGGAGTGCCATGATTCTACAAAAAAAGCGCCTTTCCGTCAATGGAGAGGCGCTTCGAGGAACTAGACTATGGAGATTGGTCCAGAACAGCATTTTTGAGAGACCGTTTTTGGGTGTACCTCTTGCTGATGTTTTTCGAAAGGTCCAGCAATGTAGCGCTTACAGGCGTTACAAAATTGACAATTGCACCCGCAACTATCGCTTGCCGTCATATGACATTCACATTTGCAGTAACTCCAGTCTGGGGGACAATAATCACTGAGAGCCATTTTTTCTCCTTTCCGTGTTTGCTTTCCTCTTGTTTGCAGTCTAAAGAATTATTGAGAAAAGGCAAGAACAAGCAAGTAACACTTTGTTAATTGGATTTCTTCCAATGATCATCAAAAGCACGCTTGAGGAGTTCAACGATTGCCGGGTTCTCTACCATGACACCCACATTGTCTACAAAAGAAAAAAGGTACGCCCGATCACCAACCAAATACACCCCCGCTTTCGCCGCAGGCATGTTCAGACGCTTGATATCTCGCTGGAGTTGGTTCTCTGGTCCAGTTATCCCAAAATCATCTGGCCCCAGACCAATGAAGAGCTTGGTGTCCACTCCATACTCACTCCGCTTCTTCACAAACGTGTACAGAAAATCACCCAGGGCAGGCTTCATGAAGTTTACGCCGTAGCCCCGAAAGGCTTTTTCGCCATCACGTTGGTAAAAATGGAGAATGCCGTTGAATAATCGTTTCAAACCTTCTTTCCCTTCGTAGTACGTCACCTGCGGGTAAGAAGGTTTGCGACGTTGCTTGGCAAGAATCTTGGGTAGTTCTGCAGCTAACTCGGTCTTGGTTTTTTGCAATTGTAGCTGGTCTTTCTCTAGACGAAGTAGCAACGCGTCTGGATTTGCCACAAACTGCTTCACCCCTTGTTGGTCACTTTGCTCGATAACTTCTTTTTCCAGGAGTTCGGAGAGAAGGCTATAGACAGTCTGCCGGGGGAGCTTCACTCCTTCAGCAATTTCTGACGCACCTGCGGATCCTAAGCCCAAAAGGGCAGAGTACACAGTAATCTGCTTATCCGGCCAACCAAGGGTACGCAATTGGGTTTGCAGCTCAGTCATATTGATGACGAATATTTTCGTCAATAATGTATATATTATATAGAATATTGATAATTTGTCAACATTTCATAAGAAGATTATTGACAAAATGCACTTTCAATAATATACTGCTTGGTTAATAACAAAAAACTTTGAAAACTGAATAAAGGAGGTTGCATGCCAGCACCTATTTTTTTACGAAGAAAATTGTACCAGCTACACCAGTTATATAAGGACCTCTTCCCTCATTACCGCTTCCGTTTCTTTGTTGGCTTTGTCCCAGTATGGTTAGGGGTCATAATTCTGGGGTTCACTATCCACGTTCCTTCGGATCCATGTCATCCAAACGCACTCGGTCCGTATGCGCCTTTGTTTTACATACCTTACTGGACAGCCTTGTACATTTTTACAATGTACGGAGTTGTCCAAATTGGTGGATGGCAGGGTGGCGACAGTTTTTGGGAAGGTTTTGCAAAGAGTTGGAAAGTTCTTGTGGTAACTCCAATCGCTGCATTTGCTTTCAATATCGTGCTTGCTGTTGGACTCACACTGCTTGTCTTAGGGATTGTGTTCGGCATACCCGTACTCATCCTTAGGATATTAGTGAAATAATTTTTTAAAGAAGAGTTATTTCTGAAAGGTAGGAATCTTGCCAAAAGAAGATCAATTTCTAGTGTGGATTATAGGCATAATCGTTACCATCGCAATGATTTGCTTATTGGGTTTTTACTTCCCCGCGTACTATACCCATGAACCGCGATGGTGGTGTGTGATTGGAACATTGACCTACGTAACATTTAGTTTTCGAATCATTACCTTTGTTAGTAGGGAAGTTGATGAGTTTGATGAAGCTCTTTGGGTGCAAAAAGGTGGTGTTATTTTTTGTGTCGAGTGGTTAATGGCCGGAGCGTTGAACATAGTTTTTCAATTTTTTAAACATTTCGCTTCTTAAACTTCATGCATCGAATAGTCATTTTCGTTGGTAATCTTCATAACCCCACTTCTGCACGAGGTGGGGTTTTCTTTACCTACCCCTCACCCTCCAACCATCCCCAGTCCAGCGCGGGCAGGGACACCCGCGCTGGGAACCATAACCAACCCTCTCTCTCCCTCAGAGGGCGAGGGAGACACTCTACAATCTTGAGTCCCGTATTCCCACCCTCCCCATTCGTAATTTCCGGCGGAGCCGGACCCCGCTCCGCGGGGCGTATCCCCATTCGTACATTCGTATTTTCGTAGTATCTTTTCGTAATTCGTAACCCTATTTGACACCTCTCCCCAGCTTCTGTATCATCTACCCCAGTATGCAGACCCGCCACACCGATTATCACTGGCGAGACCACGTACTGGAAAAGAAGAAATTCCGGCTCTGTGCCGGATTTATTGCAAAAGCCCCCGTCAACTGACGGGGTATTTTTTTATACCCCCAAAAAACTGTTCTTGAACAACCGAATACTCAGAAAGGAGTACTACTATGGAATCTTCCACCCAAACCACCCTGCCGTTGGTGACCGCCACGCCTTTTGCCGAACCGAATTTCGACGTCATTCGCTTTGGTGACGCCATGATGCAGGCCTGTGAAGCCCACCTTCGGCGGCTGGGCTTCCTGCGTGTAACTGTCCCCCGCATTGTCCCGGCAGCTGGCGCGTGTGAAAACGTGGACACGCTGTTTGAAATTTTCGTGGGCAATGATCCGCACTGGTTCATTGTGCGCGATGCTGAAGGACAGCCCATGAAGAAGCGAGTGTACTTTGCGCAGACCGGTCAGCTCTACCTGGAATCCTTGCTGGGCAACCCGCAGAACCCCCTCCTGTACTGCGTGGGGCCATCGGCACGCGCAGAACGCGGGGTAGACACCCGGCACCTGACTGAATTCGAGATGGTGGAAATTGAAGGTGCCTTCAGCTTCACCCAGCTGCTGGAGCACATTGAAGGGACAATCACTGCCCTGGTGGATGCAGCAATGGCGATCCCTTCTGCAGAGCGAGCCCAATATGGTCTCCCTGCGGAGTTGACGCACCTGTCCAATCACCCAGCTCGCTTCACCCGACTTCGGTACGAAGAAGCTATCGCTCGAATGAACGTTCCCTGGGGGAATGACTTGTCCTCAACCCAGGAGCAGGAATTGGTAGCGGAATGTGGCGGGCCAATTTTCATTACCCACTTCCCCAACCCGGAACATCCACGCATGAAAGCACTGCTGGCCGCCGATCCCAACGGCAAAGCCATCAAGTTCTTCAACATGCAGCCCGATCCGGAAAATCCGGAGTACGTCCTGAGCGCGGACTGCATTGTGCCCTTTGGCGGTGAGTGCGTGGGTTCGGCCGCCCGGGTGCACCAGGTAGACGTGTTCCAGGAACGTCTCTACAGCTCCCTGATGTTCCAACGCTTACTGGAAAAAGACCCGGATGCCAAACTGGGCTTTGCCTGGTACATTGAAGCGCTCCGGCGCTACCACTCAGTGCCACATGCTGGTTGCGGGTTTGGCATGTCGCGGATATTCCAGTACATTCTGGGCCGGCACGACATTACCAAAGTGGTGCCGTTTCCTTCCAACCACGAACGGGTGTACTAAAAAAACCGCCCTTTGCAAAAAAGAGATGCTCCCAGCATCTCTTTTTTTATGCAAACGATCGCTGCTTCCCTACAATAACTTTTAGCTTTGCAGGAGCAACTTCCACCGTCGCTGGGGTTTTCACAATCGTCTGTCCGGCTTCTTGAATGGGAACACTATCCCCAGGGCAGCGGATGGTCACTTTCTTAAAAGGGAAAACACTGGCTTTGGAAAATGTCCGCTGGCTGAACCGCTGAAAAAAACCACCTTCTACTTTGGGCCGAACCACAACCTCCAAACGCCCATCGCATGGGTCACTGTCATCACCAAAGTTTCGAATGGAAATGGAGGAAGGCGAAGCAGTGGAAACATGAAATTGTCCATCGCACTCTAAGGTGAGTGAAGGTGCATCTGGAATATCTACGCCAAACAGAAAGTACCGGCCATTCACTTTGCCTAAATCCAGCTGCTCCCGAATCCGGGCGGAGAGCGTATCACACGCGGCCACGCCGTCGGGAATACCCAACGCATGCGCGATGTTTGACGGCCCACCAACTGGAATGATGCCAAGCGTTCCACCAAGTGGCGCAATTTCGGTTACAGCTAAACTCACAATTTTGTCGCTACCAATGACCACAATCGTTTCAGCCTTCTGCTTCACAGCATCAGCAATAATTTCGCGAAGACTTTTAAGAATAGTAAGTTTTTCAAAACGGCCGGGCATGTGCAACTCCAAAGTTCGAGCTTCAATTCTTGCAAGCTCCATTTCGTACTTCTTCGCGGCAGCTTCTGCCTCAATGATGTACGTGTACATGCGCTACTTCACTTCCTTGGCACCGCCACCAATGGAACACTTTCCAGAAATGCGGGCACCCTCTTCTACACTCAAGCTTGCTGCTTCAACATTCCCCGTAAGCCGGGCGCTGCTTGTGAGAGTAAATTTGCCCGTTGCCTTCACATTACCAGTGAGATCACCAGCGAGAAAAATATCCACTCCTTCAACATCAGCTTTCACAACCGCAGCCGCACCTATTGCGACGTTGTGTTTGGTTTTCAGGCTGCCCTGCAACTGGCCTTCTACAGACACATTTCCTTCACCAACAAAATGACCTTCGACTTTCACTGAAGGACCAATAATTGTGTCGCCAACTTTACTTGCTGCTGCGTCATTCTTGAACATAGGAATATCGTCAATGTGAAAAGGAAGACACTTTCAAGGTATAGTATTTACTGGGAAAACGAAAGGCTGAGGGCTTTTGGCATTGATGAAAACCAAAACCATCTGTACAATCCCTTACGCATAACCAACGCCTATGGACCAAGCACAATATATCAAAAAGGATTTGAAGAAGCTCTACATTCTTCTCATTCTCATCGCTGTTGCTTTTGGTACAGTCCTCTACTTTGACCATAGAAATGGTTTTGTCGATAGGGTAGCGGCTCGTTTACATAATGCGACTCTAATAAGTAACTAAAATAAGGGATTTTTTGCCCCTGTAGCTCAATGGATTGAGCAATCCCGTCCTAAGGGAGAGATGGGGGTTCGATTCCCTCCGGGGGCACCAGCTCGTTTCGTGCTCAGAGCTGCGCGTATCCGGTTGCTACCGAATCCGCTCCGCCCGTCGCACGAAGCCTCGCTTTACCCCACAGACGCGTGCTCGTCCCCCTCGACTACGCTCGGGAGACTGCGCGCCACATCTGTGGGGACCCCCGAAGATTTTAGTACTCTTAAAGAATAGCTCAAAAGTGGGTGGCCTGGGTCCCTTGACCCAGGCTAAGAGAAGGTGGCTTTGGGTCAGGATAAAGCCAAATTATTGAAATTTAATTGTTCCACGTGGAACAATTAGAAAATAACGCTTACCTAAGCCAAATATGGGCCTGTGGTTCAGTGGTAGAACACGGCATTCGCATTGCTGAGACGGGAGTTCGATTCTCCCCAGGTCCACCACGGGTCAATCCTTGCGTCGGGTTTCGTGTGGCAGAGCAAGTCCACCCCACTACACCCTCCACAAGGTTGCCCCTTTCCCCACGAACGCGTGCTCCCCTTCGGCTGTGCTCAGGGTGCGCGCCACGTTCGCGGGATCCAGGGATTAGTTACAATTGTTCCACGTGGAACAATTATGGTAGGTATGTTAAAGTACGCCCAATATGGGCCTCTAGCTCATCTGGTAGAGCGCTTCCATGGCATGGAAGAGGTAAGGAGTTCGAGTCTCCTGAGGTCCACCAGCCTTCGCCCTCGAGCATTATCGAGGGCGAAGGCTGTCCTCCGACCTACGTCGGCCAGAGCCGACTTCGGTCGGCGTAGGCCGAAGCTTCTGAGCGTAGGAGGACTAATGATCCTCCTCGGGCTTCGGCCGGCAAGCCATTTTTCGAGTCGAGCGCCCTGAGCGACGAGTCAGACGAGGAGTCGAAGGGCAGCTACTCGTTTCGCGCTCCGCCCTGCGTGTAGCCGTTGCTACGACTCCACTCCGGACTCCGCGCGAAGCCTCGCTTTACCCCACAAACGCGTGCTCACCCCGTAGCGGGGTTGCGCGCCACGTTCGCGGGGACCCCAAGATTCAGAGATTTTAATGCAGCACTAATAACTGCCTAATCGAGAATGGTGGTCTTATTGGCTTGTCCCCGATTGAGAAAAAAGATCGTACATGCTAATACACGTGAATGATTTAAATTTGATTGTTCCACGTGGAACAATTGCTTTTTTCTGATATCACCTTTAGGGTGAAAGAAAAGAAACCAACAAAGGAGTTTTACATGAATAATAGACCGTACATTGGTGTAACAGGCATTACATCAAGGCACCAGGCTTTGACCTTGGCTCGACTATTGCCTGAAGTATGTAGCCATGACTTGATGCTTGGTGTGCTTGCATCAAACAAAACCCTGGCTGGTGAGCCAGACCTTTTCCCAAATCAAACACCATCCCGATTGGAAATTGAAAAGATTTTTCCAAAAAGAAAAGGTATTCTGAACCTTCTTCACTACTACACAAGCGACAGCATTGGACTTTTTCACCAAATGGCCTACGCGTATGAGCTGGCAGGGAAAGACTGCGACGGGCTGCAGCTGAATATCGCCTGGCCAGACTCACGGGTACTGCAGAGGTTTCGAAAAGTGTACCCGAAGGCAAGGCTGGTGCTCCAAATTGGGCGCGATGCGCTGCAGGAATTCGATAGGGATATTGATGCGTGTGCAGATGAGACACAGAAGTACGAAGGGATAGCCACTGATATACTTTTTGACCTTAGTGGAGGAGAGGGGAAAGCGATTGACCCCGAACTTGCCTGGAAGTTTACCGAAAAAGCCTTAGGCAATTATGGGATGGGGGTCGCCGGTGGATTAGAGGGAAATAATCTCAGCACGCTCAAGAAGTTGTTTAGAACTTTTGCGGATTGCAGCATTGACGCGCAGGGAAGGCTCCGTGACGCGAATGACCATTTGGATCTTCGTAAAGCAAAAACGTACGTTCAGCAGGCACTCGCATTGCTAGCAACTTAAAGCTCAGTATTTTTTAAAAGACCAGTACATGCCCTGGTCTTTTTTAATACTTTTATTAGTAAAGTATTAAAAGGCATACTTCTTCCTTGAGAAAGTTTTCCAGCGGAGATATGCTAAAGCAAAGTAGCCCTGGGAGGAATAATGCTTCTTACAAAATGTATAAAAAATCCCTTTTCAGAACATGATGGACGACACTACTCTGTTATGAGCCGTCACACTCTTCCCGACGGACAGACCCCAGACCCGGCAATTCCAGTTACTTCCTTGGACGGGCATTGGGTTGAATTGGCACCACCAGCAAAGTTGGTGGGTGCATACTACCGAAGTGAGCTTCGCTGGCACGAGTTTGAACAGCGGTACCTAGCGTATTTGCAAAGCTCTGGACCTGCAAATAAACGAATGGCACAGCTTATTGGATTAGCGCTAGTGGAAAATGTGACGGTCCTATGTGTGGAAGAGTCGGCAACACATTGTCATCGGCGATTACTTGCCGAAGAGTGTAAGCGAAGAAACCCAAGTGTGGAAATACGCATTGCGTAGTGGTAATGCCCTGAGGAGGAAAGTATGGCGAACTGTTTAGACTGCGATGGCGAGCATGTGGCTGATCAGAAAGGCAGCGGCATTTGCAGTCACTGCCACGGAAGCGGCCAGCAACTTGGAGATGCTCATGAAATCATTGGCGACCAAGAACTGGTTCCGTCAGAGAATGGACCTTGTACCTTTTGCCTCGGGACTGGGACGTGCCAAACGTGTAATGGCACCGGAGAGGCGTAACACCTATACTGCCAGTAGAAATGCTGGCAGTTTTTTGTTTGGCTTTGCAGCCATAGTAGCAACGAGGCGTGGCTTTTCTGTCCTCCCTCCCTCTGGGGCGGGCTCTGCCCCGGAGGGAGCCCGGGGTGGAACCTGGGTCGGTCACTCTCCGGGCCGGTGGCCGGCTCGGAAAGTGACCGGTGAGGTAGGCAAGGGTATGGATGCTCGTTAGGGTGTAGGGTTTGGAAGAAAGGGTCTGTCCTTCTGAAGCCCATACCCTAACCTTCCAACCTAACAAGCCTCTACACCCAAACCCTCCCCATCCTCCAATCCATCCCGGGTCGAGCTGCGGGCACAGAGACCCGCACTCGGAGTTACCCCCGTCCTCTCCCCATTTGTATATTCGTATATTTCCGGCGAAGCCGGACCCCGCTCCGCGGGGCGTATCTCCTTTATTTCGTAATTCGTATATTCGTATCTTTTTTCGTATTTCGTAATGATCCAAACTCAAGCTTGACACCTAACACGAAGCGCCTTACACTTTACTTATGAAAGTATTAAAACAAGCTCCAGTTTGCCAGGTAGACCGGCTATGCACGACTTTTAGTGACCGGGCATCATTTGTCATCTTAGAACGTTTACGAGAAAAATCGCCCCAACGTTTCAGTGAGCTACTGCAAGCAGTTGCACCCGTAAGCACTCGCACCCTCACCGTGAAATTAAAAACCTTGGCTGCCTGTGGGGTCATTTCCCAAGAACGGTTTGCGGAACGCCCACCCCGTGTTGAGTACCGCCTTACCCAAAGCGGCAAGGCCTTTACCAAAGTCCTCATTGCCATGTCCAGCTGGTCATCAAAGTATCTAAAACAAACGGGTTTGCCCAGGACAAAAGACCCCTCTATACTATCAAAACGTTCTCATCCTTAATGAATAACTCCTATGTCAGGTAGACAGTTTACAGATCAGAATTTTCAGAGTGATGTACTGGGCGAAATGGCAAAACCCGTATTGGTTGATTTTTGGGCTACCTGGTGCGGGCCATGCAAGGTGCAGGGACCAATAATTGAAGAAATTGCGAAGGAACTTGGGGATAAGGCTACTGTTGGAGCATTGGATGTTGATGAAAACCCCGCCACCGCACAGCAGTATGGCATTATGAGCATTCCAACGTTGGCCATCTTCAAAGGCGGCAAAGAAGTATGGCGTGCTGCGGGCTTGCAGCAGAAGCCGGCAATTCTGGAACAAGTAAAACGCTTCATGTAAGTATATGGCCGACGAGCAAGTGCTGGACGTCATCATTGTTGGGGGTGGAGCAGCTGGTTTAACGGCTGGCATTTTTGCGACACGTCGGGGTTTGTCGACGCTCATCATCTCCCAAGACATTGGCGGTCAGGCAGCCACCACGCCGCACATTGAGAATTACCCCGGCATGGGCATGATCCATGGGCGAGATCTGTCCACGCTGTTTCGGGAGCAGGCGGAAAAATTTGGCGCGGTGGTGAAAATTGACGAAGTCCGCAAAGTGGAGAAAGCTGATGATGAATTCTTCCACGTGCTCACTGCTCGGAATCAATTCACTGCCCGTGCAGTCATTCTGGCGTACGGCTTGTCACACAAGCATATGAATGTCCCGGGTGAAGATGCGCTCATTGGCCATGGCGTTTCGTACAGCGCGTATGCCGATGCGGAAAAATTCCGCGGGAAAACTGTGGCGGTAGTGGGTGGCGGCAACTCGGCCATGGACTCAGCGTTACTACTCTCAAACGTTGCGGCGAAAGTCTACCTCATTTGCTTGGGCGAGTGCCCGGTTGGCGAAGCCACGCTGGCGCAAAAAGTGGTGGCCGCGGAAACGGTTGAGTTGACTCCTTTTTCAAACGTCTTGGAGATTGTTGGAGATGAAATGGTAAAAGAGATAGTCGTTGCCAGAGCAGATGATCCAACAAAAGTGCAGCGCTTGGCTGTGGATGGAGTATTCCCAGAAATTGGATATGTGGTAAAGCCAGACTTGGTAAAAGGTTTGCTGGAGCTGGATAAGCGAAATCAAATTGTCATTTCGAAAGATTGTGAAACCAGTGTTCCAGGTATTTTTGCCGCTGGGGATGTGACCACCATCTCGTTTAAGCAGGTTGTTGTCTCCGCGGGTGAAGGCGCAAAGGCTGCACTGAAAGCTTTTGAGTATATTCAAAAATCCCAGGGGAAACCCGCAGTCTTCATTGACTGGGGCGCGAAGAAAAAGCTGTAGAGCCGTAAAGCCATAGAGCTGTAGAGATCACGCCAGTTGTAATAATCTTTCTTTTAAGGGTCAGGTTTTTCTCAGTAGGGTTATCCCTCCGCCCCTCCCCTTGGTAAGGGGAGAACGGATTGGGTGAAGGACAATAGCTCTTCTTCTATCTAATCTTTCCCCATTCGTATTTTTCCCGCCACTTTCTGCACCTGAGCTAAAGAAGGCGGGATCCCGCTCAGAGCGGTGACGTGTCTCTATTTCGTAATTCGTAACCGTATTCGTAATTCGTAACTACTATGCCTACCAATCCATTCACCAGTGCAATGAGCCAGTTGAAAAAAGCTGCGGATATCCTCAACCTCTCAACAGACATTCGGGGACAACTTGAACGACCCACGCGCATACTGGAATCCGGCGTACCGGTGCGGATGGATGATGGATCCACCAAAGTGTTCCAAGCCTACCGGGTGCAGTACAACGATGCCCGCGGACCATTCAAGGGCGGCATTCGATTCCACCCCAAAACGGATTTGCATGAAGTGAAGGCATTATCATTTTGGATGGCGGTAAAGTGTGCAGTGGTGGGCATTCCCTTTGGTGGAGGGAAAGGCGGCGTGACGGTTGATCCAAAAAAACTGAGCCAGCATGAACTGGAGCAACTCTCCCGCGGATGGGTACGAGCGTTTGCCCAGTACCTGGGTCCCAACCGTGACGTCCCGGCGCCAGACGTGTACACCAACCCCACCATCATGGGCTGGATGGTTGATGAATTTAGCCGGGTGACTGGCGAATGGCAACCTGGAACATTCACCGGGAAGCCACTTGCCATCGGTGGCTCCGAAGGCCGCACCGAAGCAACTGGCCAAGGGGGATTCTACGTGTTTGAAGCCTTGGCAAAAAAACTGAAACTGAAACCTGGGAAGACCACAGTTGCAATCCAGGGCTTTGGGAATGTGGGTTACTTCATTGCCCAGAAGCTGCACGCTGCTGGGTACAAAGTGATTGCCGTGTCTGACTCTCGCGGTGGCATTCTGGACAAGCGCCGCAAGGGCATGGATCCCAAGCACATTATGGATGCGAAGAAGGAGAAAGGGCTCATTGATGGCTGCTACTGCGTGGGTACAGTGTGCGACTGCGAGCACTACCAGCAAATTACCAACGAACAACTTTTGAAACTGGATGTGGATGTGCTGGTGCCGGCGGCGCTGGAGAATGCCATCACCAAAGACAATGTGGGGAAAATCAAAGCGAAGGCGATTGTCGAAATGGCGAATGGCCCGCTGACGCCCGATGCGGATGAGCGTCTGCAGAAGCGGGGGATCCCGGTGGTGCCAGACGTGCTGGCTAATGCGGGTGGCGTGACTGTCTCCTACTTTGAGTGGGTGCAGAATAACCAGGGCGACCGTTGGACGGAAGCCGAGGTACTGCGTCGTTTGCAGCCAATTATGGAAAAGAGCTTTGACCAAGTGTGGGCCATTGCACAAGAGAAGAAAATCTCCCTCCGCACCGCAGCTTTCGTGCTGGCCATCCAGCGCATTGTGGATGCCATGCAAGCCCGGGGGTTGGTAAAGTAATGCCAAACACGGTCTACCAAAAAACGCGCCAGGCGTACAACACGCTTGGGCGTTTGTATACCGCAGCAGTGGAATCACTCGCCCCACCAGAGCGAAAAACTTTTGCGAAGCATCTAACCCCAGGTGCACATATTCTTGACGTTGGGTGCGCTGGTGGACGAGATGCGAATTTTTTTGTCCAGCAGGGTTTTCGGCTGACTGGCATTGATTCAAGTACGGTTTTTATTAGAATTGCAAAAGCTCGGGTGCCAAAAGCAGTATTCAAAGTCATGGACGCACGAAAAATACTTTTTCGCCCGCAAACCTTTGATGCGATTTGGGCAAATGCCGTTCTTCTGCATCTGCAAAGAAAGGACATTCCCCGGGTATTGCGACATTTCTTCCGCATCCTCCGGATTGGTGGGCTTCTCCATGTCCGCGTAAAAATTGGACGCGATTCTGGTTGGGTGACCGACCAACTTGCCCCTCAGCCCCGCTTCTTCACCTACTTTACCAAAGCAGAAATGACCAGCCTTCTGCGTACTGCAGGTTTCCGCATTCAAGCATCTCAACATTTTGCCGATGAAAGTAAACGCCGCGAAGTACGCTGGCTGAGCATTGAAGCGGTGAAACCCGCGACAAAACGATAGTAAATGAATGTAACTGTACGAAAAACCCCTCACTCTCTTTTGAGTGAGGGGAAAGTGCTATGGAGCAAGAGTAGGACCAGGAGCTGCCAAAATCCGAAACCGAGGATTGCACTTCGTCAGATGATCGCTCTCAAATCCTGTTCTAATCCTTTTGCCACAATTCGAACAGGGTGTGCAACAGGGCTTGCAATGATCCCCGCCACTGGAATGGCACATGCATCTGCATTCCCAGAAGTCAGGCCCTGTACAACCGGA
This sequence comes from Patescibacteria group bacterium, assembly GCA_041665345.1. NCBI lineage: Bacteria > Patescibacteria group bacterium. The sequence goes on along the minus strand of JBAYJA010000005.1, from coordinate 30,266 downwards.
CTGCACTTGCTGTAGCGCTAGTCGGGCTATGCAAGTTTCACTGTGCGATTCCCAATACCCGGCTTTGATGTACTGCCCACAGTACGCACACAGGGTACAGTTACACAGATGCCGATTCTCAAGACCGCCGTTGTATGCACCTTGTGTGTGGCAGTCACACTTACATAGGTCTTCCACATTCTCCTCCTTGGAAACGATGCTGTCTACTTTGGATACTGCGTTACTAATGATACAAATATTGTGGCGCAGAGTGCGGCTCCTGTACAAAGGAATCTGAAAGAGCGTTGCATTGGAAATTCGCTAGCAACAATTCGGTGCAAGGCGTACGCAACTAAACTCCCAAGAATGAGAAAAAGCAGAAGCCAGGACCAACTGGACACTAGGAAGTATGCGGCTGTCGTAAGAATACAAACGGCCGGCGGGTGCCAGACTAAAGCTGGAGTAAACACCTCGCCCCCACCTTCAAAAACGAAAACCAAAAATGCAAGGGGTACTATCCCGCTAAGGACTAGCATCGATGCTACAAGCGTAAGCAAGTCGCCGGGCAATACGCTAACCAGCAACAACATGATAGCCGCAGTGACGCATGCTGTAATGACGTAAAATTTCAAGGTTCACCTCCTGAATAAATGTTTCTTTTCTCTACCCTACCACCAGACTTCCTGACCGTCCAGGCAGCGCTTGACGGCCACCAAAACCCATGCCAAGATACGGTGAAACACAATATAACCCAAGGAGGGAAAGTGGAAGAAGAGCAAAAGAAGGATAGCTCATTTGGCTGGAAGGATTTCTGGATCGGCGTTGGGCTGGGATGTATGATCGGACTCATTGGAATGCTTTTTACCAAGGCTGCAACATTCCCAGATAATTGGCGGTGGGGAGCAATTGGTGTGCTTGGAGTCTTCGCTGGGCTTTCGCGCCGATGGAAAGATGCGGGCAACGACCTAACGAGTCTAATTGTCGGATTCAGTTTTGCGCTCTGGGTTTGGATATCCGTTGCCTGGGAAATTATTCCTGGCTTGTGGCCAAGTTTCGTCGGTGCTATCGGATTCTCCATTGGCATCTTCATTCGAAAAAAAAGAACTCCGGCCAATCAATCCTCAGCTGTTACCTAAAAACTTTGTACCGTCCAATTTGGACGGTACTTTTTATTTTTCTGTCATTGCGAGGAGTCCCGTCTTGGGACGACGTGGCAATCCCGTTGTAACACGGTACTAGACAAGCATATAACCTTGGTTCTTACGTACTTCGGGATTGCCGCGTCACTCGCGGACTCGTTCCTCGCAATGACAGGAGAGGTGAGAGTGGTACAATGGAAGTACCATGACTTCCCAAACCAAACTGCAAGCACTTGCCACTCGCCTGCGGGCTGATGTACTGCGCTCAACCACTGCGGCTGGCTCTGGCCATCCTACTTCTTGCTTGTCTGCAGCTGACCTGATGGCCGTACTTTTCTTTGGCGGCTTTTTTCATGCTGACCTGAAGAACCCAAAGTACCCAAACAACGACCGGCTCATTTTTTCCAAAGGCCATGCCGCGCCCCTACTGTACGCGTTGTATGCTGCGGCGGGAAAAATTGCTGATCACGAACTCCTGACTCTTCGGAAATTTGGCAGCCGGATGGAAGGCCACCCCACCCCAGCGTTCCCATACACCGAAGCTGCCACTGGTTCACTGGGCCAAGGTCTATCTGTGGGTGTGGGCATGGCGCTGGCCAGCCGGATGGACAAGCTCACGTACCGAACCTTCGTGCTCATGGGCGACAGTGAAATGGCTGAAGGGCAAGTGTGGGAAGCAGTGCAGTATGCCGGGTTCCAAAAACTTTCCAACCTCACGGCCATCATTGATGTGAATCGGCTGGGTCAGCGCGGCCAAACGATGCTGGGCCATAATGTTGCCGCCTACGCCAAAAGGCTACAGGCTTTTGGTTGGCAAACTTTTATCGTTGACGGACATGATATTCCAACGATCATTGAGGCATACAAAAAAGCTCTACGCGAGAAAGGCAAACCCTCAGCCATTATTGCTAAAACCCTGAAGGGGAAAGGCGTATCGTTCCTAGAGAACAAGAATGGTTGGCACGGCAAAGCATTACCAAAATTCGAGCTTCGGTTAGCCTTACACGAACTTGGGAAGTATGACGGCAAGATTCGAGGCGTTGTCTCACTGCCAAAACGCCGTGCGCTCAAAGTAGCAAATGCCAAACCCGCAAAAAAAGTGAGTTACACTCGGGGCGCGCTCATTGCCACCCGCGAAGCCTATGGGAATGCTCTAGTCCGCCTGGCACCAACTTTTCCACAATTGACTGTGCTAGATGCAGAAGTGAGCAATTCCACCTTCGCTGATCATTTCCAAAAAGCCTACCCAAAGAAATTTCTGGAAATGTACATAGCCGAACAGAATATGGTGAGCGTGGCGTTGGGCTTGGCTGGACGCGGCAAACTGCCGTTTGTCTCCACCTTCGCTGCATTCTTGTCCCGGGCTTTTGACCAGTTCCGCATGGCGCAGTACAGCGATACACACCTGGTGGCCTGTGGCTCCCATGCCGGGGTTTCCATTGGCGTGGATGGCGCATCGCAAATGGGCTTGGAAGATATTGGTATGTTCCGCATGCTACAGAACAGCGTCGTGCTCTATCCCAGTGATGCAGTAAGCTGCGAGAAATTAGTGGAACAAGCTGCGAAAGCGAAAGGCATTGTCTACCTCCGCTCCACGCGAGAAAAAACCCCGGTGCTGTACAAGAACACCGAGGCATTTCCCATTGGCGGCAGCAAAACCCTACGCGAAAACCGGCATGATGTGGCGACAATTATTGCAGCTGGCATTACCTTGCATGAAGCCCTGAAAGCCGCGGCTGAACTAGCGAAGAAAAAAATTAGCGCTCGGGTGATTGACCTCTACTGCGTCAAGCCAATCGACACAAAAACCCTCCGCCGAGCAGCCAAGCAAACCAAACACCTGATCACAGTGGAAGATCACTATGCCCAGGGTGGGATTGGTGAAGCAGTCCGTGAGGCAATTGCTGGGATTGATGTACAACTCACCACACTCGCGGTTCGCAAAACCCCGCATAGTGGCAAACCCGAGCAACTCCTGCGGTACGAGGGGGTTGATAGCCAGGCAATTGTGCGGGCAGTGAAACGCGGGTAAGTAACTACCCTCACTTACGGCTAGTCCCTATCTCCTTCAAAGCGACTTTAGTCGCGTCAACTTTGACTACTATCATCTAATGCGACGAAAGTCGCTAGGAAATTTAAAGATATGAAAAAGGCTCCTATTGCTAGGAGCCTGAAATGTGCTGGGAATGTTGAACTAGTGTGGCCTTTGCTGCATGTACCTCTCAGTGATGTCTGTGTACGCCTGCAGTGCAAACGCGCCCGGGCTAACAATTGGCTTTTGCATTCCCTCTGGGCAATGACTCGCCTGCTGAACTGTTATCTCATCAACGTAATATGCATCCTGGCCAAAGGAACCAGTCAGCGCCGTAGCATCAATGATGATATCCTCGGATTGATTACGCCTATCTTGAAGCAATGCCCAGAGGCTACTCACGCTTCCGGTAGATAAACCATTCGCTCCTACAAACAGGCTATCAATCACTTTAGTGTGCTGAGTGAAAATTTCATCAATGTGAGTTTGATGCTCACTGTCCCGAAGCTTGTACTTCTGTTCGAGGTCTTTCCGCTGTTGGTCAAGCCACATTGTACTTGGAAAAACCAACCGTCGGTAGGCACCACCCTGTTCAACCGAGAGAACGAGCGCCTGACCTTCTCGCAGATCAACCGCAGCTGTCGCGTCCTGATTCAAGTTCACCCATCCGTAACTGCTAAAGATTCCACCGTGTGGCACGTACCCGCTTGTGGTACCAGAAATCTTGGTGAAGTTATGTGCTTCCACAGTGACGATCCTGCACTGGCGTAACTGAGCAGGTTCAAAAATGTCCAAATACGCACCGCTACCCTCTAAGACATTTGGATCAGGGGTTTCCACAATTTGCGCAAGCATTGCTTCCAGTGCAACGTACTTCTCATTGAACAGCATGGCTGTTTCCCAATTTGCCTTATCTTGCTGGACAATATTCGCCTTCTTCTCACTATAATCTTGCCAGTTAAGAACCTGAACATAGCCAAGTCCAAGAAAAGCACTGATTGTACAGACATACCAAATGGTATTCAAGAGCCTTCTTGTTCGATCAAAAGTGAAAAACAATGCGACGGCAACTACCATGAGTACCGAGAGCCCAATACAGCAAAAAACGGTAGCTTGAAGGTGCCATGCAATTTTCCCACTAAAAAACGCTGACAATCCTGGGTAATCCACAATACACTCCTTTGTGAAGGTTTCACTTTTACTTATCTTTTATTCCCCAAAACCTATCATCCCCATCACGTACTGTCAATACTACGTTTGACAGTCCTACTCATTTCTCATACACTCTCCTGAACATCAATATCGAACCTACACAAGGAGGAGCCAATGGCACCAACTACCGGGAAGCCCAGACGTATTCGGATTGGGTACAGTCAGAGGATTTTTGACCGGCCAACATTCGAACGGATCGCCCAGACCCAGCTCTACTCCCAGGAGTTTGAATTAGTGATGCTGGCGTACCGTTTGGCAAAGTACGGCCATAAAAATCAATTCCGACATGACCTGAAGACCCGCTACTTTGACCACTGCAAGAGTGTTGCGCTCATAATCATGTTGGAATGCAAGGTTTTTCTCTTCCGGCCATTATGCGTTGGCCTCACCCACGACCTTGGCGAAGATTCACGCATTCTCAATTGGTGGGGCGTGGAGCATGTCTTTGGGAAAGATGTGTACCGTGGCTTGCGCATACTCACGAAGGAAGAGGGCAAGAATTACTACTGGGGTTTGCAGTCTGTTGAACCCAAAGACTGGTGGATCATCCTAGTAAAACTTGCAGACCGTTTGCACAATATGCGAACGATTCTCAAAGAACCCAAAGCATTCCAACTGAAGCAATTGAAGGAGACAGAGGAAATTTTTCCAGTGCTCATTGAAAACTTTGCGACGATAGTACCAAAACGATTCCAGTACCTATCAGGCTACTTCACCGATGAACTCACCTACGCGTGCAACCGAGTTCGCAAACAACAGGGTATGCCGAAAACCACAGTTTTCCACAGGACTGCCTAAATCTCACAAGCGCTCATCAGGAGCGCTTTTATTTTTGGACAAATTGCTTTGTAAGTTTCTTCACCTCTAATGAAGATCGCTCATACCCCCTCTGCCCAGCACGCTGCCGGGAAATTTCGTACACGCAGATGGCGGTCATGACGGACACATTTAAACTTTCCACAAACCCTCGCATGGGCAAGAGCAGTAGCCGGTCACAAGCTTTCACGGCTTCAGCGGACAATCCAGCGTGCTCGTTCCCCACCCACAGAGCAATCCGCTTGTTCGTGAGTCTCACTTTGGTAAAGTCTTTGGCCTTGTCATGCAGTACCGTGCCCACGGATTCGTACTTCAATTTTTTCAGTGCGGCGCTACATTCTGCAACTGAAGTGAACACCTTGAAGTCCAGCCACTTATTTGCAGATGACGAACTGGATTTGCCTACCCGACGTGGGTTGTAGCGTTTCTCTTTAGCAAAAATGAACCAGACATCCTGCACGCCAAAAGCATCGCAGGTACGCAAAATCGCCGCGGCGTTATGCGGGTCGTGAATGTCTTCCAGCACAACAATGAACCCAGCCTGACGTTGCTTGGCCACAACTTCCAATTTTTGCTGCCGTGCCTTGGTCATTGCACCTGCTGCAATTCGGCTAAGATTTCCAAAAGAAGCGGGAGCTCGCTAATCCCAGCTTCTTCATTCAAATGCCCTTTCCCATGTAGCACTATTACTCGGGCTCCAAGTTTGGTTTCAAACTCATGCTTATTTTCAGCCACGGGAACAAATGGATCATTGTCAGAGAGAATGACGGTAATATGCTGCGCCCGATCTTGGATTGTTGCAAAATCCAAAGGTGTTACCAACCATGGCTGCGCAATGGATCGCTCCTCATCCGTTTGCAAACCTGTGAGGTGAAAGAAACCAGCGACGAGGATGACAGCACCCACATGTTGCTCAGCCGGGAGCGTTTCCAAGTACCGCATGATCGTCTGGCAACCCATGCTGTGGCCAATAAGCACAAGTTCACTGGATGGCTCTCCCACAGCTTCGGCTAGGGTGGGAACCCAAGTTCCAATTTCAGGTTGGCTGGGGTGCGGCATGGACGGCACCACCGTGCTGATGCCTTGCTGCTCAAGCACGGCTTTTGCCCAAGGAAACCAATTACCATTCGGACTCCCATCCCAACCATGAACAATCACCGCGCGTGTAAATTTGCTACTCATATTTTTTACCAGTTAGTTCTTTTCGAACCCATTGATAGTACGCCGGCTCCACGGTCATGGCAAAAGACCCAATGAAGGGGAGCATGTCGCTATGTACACTTTTGACCAATTTTCGAACCGCTGCAACTTTTGCTGGCAGCGTATCAAGGACGAGCATGGTGCCTTTTGCTGTTTCAATTTTCCCACTCTTCGGTGGCCAAAAGTACCCAGCCTTCCAGCGGGGGAAAATATCGTAGCAGGCAACCAGCCTAGCCCGAAGCAAGGCGTTGCCGATTGTCTCGGCTTCGCCCTTGGTTGGACACATGACCATGACCCAGGTTACGCGCATGGCTGTAGTGTACCATGTGTGGTAAAGCTCAATCTATAGCCCTAAACGCCGCAGCTTGGAGAAGCTGCGGCTTGGTGGTGATGTAAAAACTGAGGTTCCTTACTTTCCCGCCGGCACCAGCACAAAGCGACGGTTCGCTGGGTATGCCTGCAATGTGCCAATGCGCCGTACGCCGCCAACCATGCTGTAGATGTAGACTTTTGGATCGGCGGGAATATTGCGGGTAAGCAGTATATCGTCAGCCCCATCGCCATTGTAGTCCATAACAGCAATGCGACCACCACCACGCGCAGTTTTCCCAAGCGCCGTGAACACTGACTGTTGACGGAAGCTGCTCCCGCGAAGTGTAAACGTCCGTACTTCCGGCTCGGTGATAGACGAACGGGTAACCACAATATCTTGAATGCCGTCCCCCTGCACGTCACCCACGGCCAGACTATAGCCTGTTCGGTAACGCGTGCTAAACACACCTTGCAGCGCGGCAATGCGTTGGTACCGCGTGCCACGCAACGCGTAGGCCAGTATGGTTGGGCTGCCTGCCGCTTCGGACATCACCACAATTTCAGCTTTACCATCCGCATTCAAATCACCGGCTGCCAAGCTCGTGCTCAAATAGCCGCTGCCAAATTCAGGCTGCACCTGGGTGTACCGACCACTGCGATACCCAAAAGTTCGCACGCGCTGGTCACCACGCATGGGGGCGGTGATAATTTCTTTGGTACCATCGCCATTCACGTCTGCAAGTGTCACGTTCACACCATTCCGAAACGCGCTGCCGTAGGGTAAGAAGGTCGCTACGTGTGAACCGGTAGTAGAAAATACCCGCACTTCACCAACCCGCCCAATGCCCGCGCCAACCACAATTTCCTTCTGGCCGTCAGTTCCCAGGTCGCCAAACGCTAAACTCATGCCACCACGGAACGTTTTTTCAAAGGCGAAGAATTCACGCTGGAACGTGCCACCTGTGATGACGCGCACTGCCGGACTAGCCCCGCCGTCTACCGCAACTACGAAACTTGCAGCGGTATCCGGCGTGGTGGGCACACTCACCGTTCCAGGGGTGCTGGTGGGCGTGGAACCACCTGGCGTGGCTGGGGTAGTGACGCTCAGGCCATACTCATGCGCGCCAATATCTGGCGCTGCGCCTTTCCAATGTCGACACCCGGTTTGGGTTGGATTCACGTCGTCAGATTGCGCGCAGTGCACTCCAGAAATAACAGACCCAAGATTCACCGCTGGACTCGTTGCAGAAAGTTGAAAATTCTTGCCAGTGAAATTGACAAATAGGGGATTACTAAAAATGCTCTGACCATCTTTACTTGTTGCAGTTTGCCATTGCTGCAATGAGGTGTAATTCGTGTACGTAGTGTCACGACCCCCAACGGCCGTCGCCCCAAAATTGGTGTTGGTCGGATCGTAGTAAAGATTGTTGTGTGACGTAAGGTTTGCTACCGCATTCCAATACACTGAGAGGAAACGGTACCCGGGCTGGGTATACGGGAAACGCTTGAGATTGGAAACCACATTATTGGCCACCGTGGCATGCACATTATCTTTCCGATAGTCATTGTCCGAAGCTTTATCGGTAGAAATGTGGATGCCCGTCGTATTGACAAAAGTATTATTTATGAGTTTGAATGTCGTGTTCCCATTACTACTGTAGAAACCCCAAGCATCGCCGTAATTATTCAAATCGTACACCACATTCCCCACGACGGTTGCATTCAGTTCGGTACTGGTCGTTCCATCTAGATTGGGTGGGCCCACCCAAATCCCTTCCCACGAGTCACACACCACATTGTCTTGAATGGTAATGCCAGAATTGCCGCGCTTCATACCAATGGGCCCGTAGGTATTGTAAATCGTATTCCCTTGAATCAAGCTATCTTTCACCGTGTAAAATTCGATTCCTGCACCCTTGTGCGTATTTGGAATCCGATCATCAGAAGGTGGGCCGCCGTGACTCCCAGCATCGTGGATCGTATTATTCAGAATCTGTATGTTCGGAATGTCTGGGCTGTAATCGTCGCTATTCCCATGGTATATGGCGGCGGGATTGTCAGCGCAAAAGTTGCTCCCAGTGGTAAAGGCAATTTCATTATTCTGAATAGTTATGTTGCCCGGCCGGTGCGGATTGGAGCCAAAGGTCAGCCCTCGCCCCAGAGTTTGCATCACCGTAATATTCTGGAGCGTAAAGTTGTACACCTCGGGATTTGGGGTGTACGCACCAGTTTCAAAAACATTCCGTCTGGAGCACTCAACTAGGTGATTACTCGGGCTGTCGCTATTTGGCATCCAGGCGTAAACGTAATGGGCGTTCGCATCGTAGAAAAACTCACCCGCTGCATTCAGGTCAGACAGGCTATCGCCAGAACTCGTCAAGGCGCCGCGCAACAACCATGTGCTCCGGTCCACCCAGCAGTTCGTGTTCACCACCGTAGTGCCGTCCCCTGGATCCCGACACTGGTTGCCACCCACAAACGGCGCCCGATAAATATTTCCCGAGTACTGCTGCCACCCAGTGACAGCATCACTGCCCAGCACAAGAACTTGTGAGGGATCAGTGCTGGCACCCGAGTACACTGTCCGCTGGGTATTGCTCACTCCGGCTTTGGGGATAATAGACTCGCGGTACGTGCCTTTTTTAATCACAACCGTATCACCCGCCGCATGCGCGCTATTTGCCCGGGTAATGGTACACCACGGCTGGGTCGTGGAGTTCTGCGCCGTGGTGAATGAATCGCTGCAACTAGCGTCTGTATTATCCACGTAGTACGTAGCCGCCTGAGTTGGCAGTATCCACGTAAACGTACCCACCAACACAAACACTCCAATCGCCAAGAAAGCGTGGGGGGAAGTGAACTTTTGCCAAATTACCGGTGCTTTTTGGAACATCATGAGTGGTTCAGTATAGCGCAAAAAACCCACCCTGTCGAGGGTAGGCTATTCGCGTTCTCATTGATGTGAACCAGACTAGTACAACTCGATCCACCGCCCAGCAGCAGACTTCACTTCTGCTGGATACGTTCCCTTAAAAGTCGTGTACCCATCATGGTACTGCAGCGTGTCGATGGTGAACCCATCAACCTGCGCAATGCGGTCATTCACCAAATCTTGGATGTACTCCTCCGCTTGCTGCAGGTACTTTGCGGGAACCGGGATACGACCAAGCTTTGCGCTTTGGATATCCAGGGTCACGCTCTTGTTCGTCAGTTTGCTAATGTTGACGCGGACGTATACTGGCGCGTGCACGTACTTTTCCAGCATGGTGGAAATTTCCACACCGCCTTCCACCTTCTTTACCTGCGTGTCTTTAAAGACGCTGTTGTTGCCGCGCGGAAAAAGCTGTAGGAAAGAAGTAACTTCTTCTGAAGTTGTTGTGGTGTCCACTGAAATAGAACCGGTGTATGTTTCATTACCACCCGCCACAAAATCTGTTGGATTACCAACAACCTTCACAGGAATTTTTTGCTCCAGGCTGGTCAATGCTTGCTCGCTGGCAACCACACCTAGGTCAACGGGTTTGGCTACGCCCAGCACTGCAGACACCACAGGCACCTGCACTATCCCAATGCCACCAATGATAACGAGCAGCACAACCACAACCCCAATGAGCCACCACAGCCAGCGATGATGATGGGTGGGTTTTGTGGATGACGTCTTCTCAATAATTGGTGAGGCGCTTGGTTGGGTGTCCATACGTTTACGCGTTAGGCGATAGGGGCGGAGTTGATACTGCATTCGCTTGTTTCCGGTGCATGATTGCAAGAATGAAAATCAGGGCGTAGAAAATGAGGCCGTAGACACAAGCTGGGATGCCGGTTTCTTTCAACCAACCGTACTCGTACACCACTAGCCCCAGCGCAAACGCCGTGCCAACCACGCTAAACCAAAAGACAATTTTCGGCAGCACTGCTGCTGTCGTATGGAGCAGAATAGCAATGCTGAGCACGAAGACCGCCGTGAACATCCCAAACCCGTAAATGCAGTTTGGCAAGCCAAAGATCATCACCGGACCCGAATTACCGCAGGAAAGCGCGGCTTGCTGGCACCCGGTTCCCCACAGGTTAATGTACGATAAGTAGCCTGACAAAGCTGCCCCGGCAGCGCTGAAAATCGCAATGAGCACATAGGTAAACTGTCTCTTCATAGGGTGAGTTTTGGTGAAAAAAGTAACCGCCTCACGTACAGTCAGTTACTCTGTTGCGAAAGGCGGTTTGCCAAATCAGACACGGTTTAAAGAACTCTGAAGGGCATAAAAAGTATACCCCTGGCAAGTTCAGGAGGGAAGGGGGAATGTACTTAGCACGATTCCAGCTACTTCCAAAGAACTACGAGAAAAATTGACAAAAAAGGAGGATATTGTAAGGTTGGACTGAAACTAAACCATCTACGTAGGAGGTGTTCATTGAAAAACGAATACGCCCTTGCTGGCGTCAATTACCGAAAAATCGACCCATTCAAGCACATGATGCAAGAAACGGGAAAACGAACATTGCGCTTCCCAAATCGTCGAGGCGTGTTTGTTGTCCATGCCCCGCACGCGCATGGTGCAATGTACCGATTTAGCCGTTGGACGAACAAGTCGATTCTTGTCCAGACCACTGAGGGATTGGGCAACAAGAACTGGATATCCGAATGGATGTACCAACATGCGGGTACTGGACGAACCTACTATGAAGGCATCGGAATCGATGCTGCGCTCATGGCGGTAAACGACCTCATTGCCCAAGGCGCTATGCCTTTCGGATATACCGATGAAGTTGCTGCAGGAGACAGCGAGTGGTTCAGCGACAAAAAGCGCGCGAAGGTACTAGCAGAAAGCTTCTACCAAATCTGCAAGCTAGCGGGGATGGCATTGCCGGCTGGCGAATCGCCATCGCTGCGCTACCTGATTAAAGCGGAACCGCCGGTCAAGAGCGCGCCGTCGCTTTCTGGATGTGCACTTGGTATTATCACGAATCCGAAACTACGTATTACCGGAAAACGTTTACGTGTGGGTGACGTCATTATTGGTGCTACGTCTTCCGGTGTACACGCGAACGGCATTTCGTTGATTATCAAACGTGCGCTTACCTTGCAGGATCAATTCTTAACCAAACTGCCGAACGGTAATACTTTGGGTGATGAAACATTGATACCGACCCGATCGTATGTTGCCTGGGTTGAAAAAATGCAGGAATATGGCGTTGACATCCATGCGTTGGCTCCCATGACTGGCGATGGCGTAAGCAAAATGGCATTTGATCAGCGCTCATTCACATACGTCATCAGCAAGGACGGCTGGCCAAAGGATATCCCACTCATCTTTCGCTTCATGCGTGAACTCGGTGTTGACCTCAAAACCTGCCTCAAGACCTTTAACTGGGGCATTGGCTACTGTGCCTTTGTGCCACGCAAAATGGTCAACCTCGCTATAGATGCAGGCGTTGCTTCCGGGTACGAAATGTTTGAACTCGGCAAAGTCGTTACAGGGCGACGCGGGGTCATTTTCGGACCTGAAAAAAATCGGTTCTTGCGTCCTCCGGGCAAATAATTCCACCACACAGGCAAACACATGTTTGCCTGTTTTTTTATGCTGCAGCCCTCTCCGTCCTAACCTCCTACCGCCTCACCCCAGCGCGAATAATCCGGTCGAGCAATTGTGCGAAAGGTAAACCGCTCGCCCGGGCCGCTTTGGGCAGCAAGCTCTCCTGGGTTAACCCGGGGATACTATTGGTTTCTAACACGTACATAGTTTGTCCCCGGATAATGAAATCGGTTCGTGAAAAGCCACGGCAGCCTAACGTCGTATGTGCCAGCAAAGCCTGCGCTTGGATTTTTCGTAACACTCCATTGGGCAGTGGCGCCGGGGTAATTTCTTCCGTCATACCCGGAGTGTACTTTGCCTTGTAGCCAAAAAAATGTGCAGTCACGGGCCGAATCAACGTGGGCAACAGTGCTTGGGGTTTGCCACTGACTGATTCAATAACCCCGCAGGTTAACTCAACGCCAGAAATATACTTCTGCACAACAACCTCCGGCTCATATCTCCAGGCGTTTTGTAATCCATGGGTATACGCTTGTGGATTTTTTGCAATCGTAATACCCACACTGGAACCGCCAAATCGGGGCTTGAGAATCACCGGGAATTTTGACAGTCTTCCTTTCTCCCCCTGGCGAACAAGTGTGAAGGCTGGTACCCGCAAACCAGCTGCCTGGAAAAGCAAACCGCTTAACTTCTTATCCATTGCCAACGCTGAGGCTGCGGGTCCAGAGCCCGTGTACCGAATGTTTGCTGTTTCCAATAGCGCCTGCAACTTTCCATCTTCACCAAAAACGCCATGCAGTGCGATGAAGACAACGGCGATTTTCCTCCGCTGCAACTCAGCAATGCCTGCGAGTAATGGGTAGTGGCGCGCTGCATTTCCAAATGTCCACAAACCTTTTTTGGAAATACGCACTGGAAGCACTTGGTACTTTTTTCGATCTAGATTGGCACATACATTCTCACCTGAGGCCAGAGACACTTCATGCTCTGTTGAAGGTCCGCCCATAAGCACGGCAATGGTTTGCATATGCCTAAGTATACCTCACAAAAAATGGCAGGTCGTTACCTATGCCGCCTCTTCACCCCTACCTTCCCTCTATACTCACCGCCACACCCAAACCCTCAATCTAGTTCGCCCCCACCTGCTGTCGCCACATGGCAGAATACAGCCCACCCTTTGCGAGGAGCTCGGTATGTGTACCCTGCTCGGCGATCCTGCCTTGCTCCAGCACAAAAATCCGGTCGGCATGACTCACCGTGGAAAGCCGGTGCGCAATGAGCACAGTCATGAGGTTGGGCTTGATCTTGGACACCTGCTTGATCGTCTCCGTGATCTGCTGCTCCGTGAGTGAGTCCAAACTGCTGGTGGCTTCGTCAAAAATAATCAGGTCTGGGTCGCGCAGCAGGGCACGGGCAATGGCCAAGCGCTGACGTTCGCCACCAGAGAGTTTGAGCCCACCTTCGCCAATCTTCGTATCCAAACCCTGGCTGGAGCGCCGAAGGATGGTTCCAGCTGCAGCGGATTCCAAAGCGGCCAGACATTCTTGATCCGTGGCATTTGGTTTCACAAACTGTAGGTTCTCCCGAATAGTCCCGGCAAAGAGCTGAGTTTCCTGCGCCACCAAGCCAATCCTGCGCCGGAAGGCGGGGAAATCCACTTGCTTCGCATCCACAGCATTGAACTGTAATGTCCCAGTCGTCGGTTGGTACAAACCAGAGAGGAGTTTTACCAGGGTTGTCTTTCCTGAACCAGACGGACCCACAAATGCCACGGTTTGTCCCTGCGTTATTTCCAAGGAGACATTATCAATTGCTGGTCGAGGCGCTGTCGCATACACAAACCCAGCTTGAGTAAAGGCAACGCGGGTGAGGGCAGCAATTGGCTGAGGGTGTTCGGGTTTCGCTTCAGCGGGTGTTTGCAACACTTTCTCCAGTTGCTCCATGCTGGCGCGCGCTTCTTGGTAGCTCTGGGCAACCATGCCAAGTTCCGCTAACGGACTGAAGATGAAGAAGGAGTAAATGAGCAAAGTGAAGTACTCACCCAGAGAAATGCTTTGCTGGAAAATGAGCCAGAACATGAGCACGAGCAAAGCGGATCGGAAGGTGTTGATGAGCGTTCCTTGGATAAAACTGAATTTCCGAATCAGAATGATCTTCTTCAGCTCCAACTGCAGAATCCGGTCGTTGGTGGCATTCAAGCGCTCGATCTCCTGTTGATCTAAACCCAAACTCTTCACCAGCTCCACATTCCGCAACGTCTCGGTGGTGGAACCGGAGAGCGACGCCATTTCTGCTACAATCTGCTTCTGCGCAACTTTAATTTGCCGGCTAATGAAAAACGTGATGAAACCCAAAATGGGAATCATGCAAAAGTACACCAGACCAATGGACCAGTGCACCGTGAAGGCGTAGCTGAGAACGAAAATGATGCCGACGAGGGAGAAAAAAAGAATGCCGATAGCGCTGGTAATCAAAGCTTGCGCATCTGTTCGTGCCTTCTGCAGCTTTTGCAGGAGCTCACCCGACCGTTGATCTTCAAATGCCTGGTAGGGGAGGGAGAAGGAATGGCTCACGCTGTGCGCGTACAACCGAGCGCCCATGCGCTGTACAATGACGTTCACAAAGTAATCCTGAAAATTCTTAGCGATGCGGGAGACCAAGGCCGTACCCATGGAGAGGAGAACCAGCACAATGACGCCGTGCAAGAAATCACCCCGGCTAAGTTCACTCACCCGGCTAGCGTAGCGGTCAACCAGCAGCCGCATAATTTGCGGGTCCAATAAGGAGAACACCTGGTTGATCATGGCCAGGAGCAAGGCAAAAAGCAGGAGTTTCTTAAACTTTTTGAGGTAGGTCCAAAGCAGGCGCATACGTAGGGTGTATTGTGCGGGAAAAACCCCGTGGACGCAAGGTAACAAAAAGCTCGTACGGAATTTCCATACGAGCTTATAAAAAGTGCTTAGGAATGCTGGACGCACCAGGCGTACGCATTTTGGAACATTTGGAGCCACGGACTGACCCTGAGCCCACCCCAACTCTGCGGCCAGTAGGGCCACTGCCAGGGGAGGAACAGTCGCTCAGCGTGCGGCATCATGGCTAAGTGGCGACCATCTACCGAACATAACGCGGTGATACCCAAGGGCGAACCATTGGGATTGAACGGGTATTGTTCCGTAACACTGCGCTGATCATCCACAAACCGCACAGGCGCTAAACCCAGCCGCTCAATCTCCGCCACCATGTCGGCGGAACAGTGCAAGCGGCCTTCGCCATGCGCCACCCAAATGCCCAAGGTTGAACCCGCCATGTCCGTGAAGAAAATGGACGGGCTGGGTAAGATGCTGACCGCGCTGAACCGTGACTCAAAAATTTCGGAAGTGTTGGTCACGAAACGCGGCTGCTGCGCCGCCGTAATCCCTGGCCAAGGCACAATACCCAGGAGCGTCATGACTTGGCAGCCATTGCACACTCCCAGAGAGAACGTATCTGGCCGCGCAAAGAACGCCTTAAACTGCGCTTGCACCTGCTCATTGAACAGAATGGTGGCGGCCCAGCCCTTCCCCGCATCTGGCACGTCACGGTTGGAAAAACCGCCACACAGTACCAGACCTCGGAAATCAGCCAGGCTCACCCGACCGTCCGCCAAATCAGTCATGGTGACATCGTACGACGTAAACCCGGCCAGCTGAAACACCTTGGCCATTTCCTGGTCGCCATTCGTCCCCGCCTCTCGCAAGATTGCAACTTTCGGAGCAGGGATTTGCTCCGTGTCGCTGCTCATACGATGCGTCGGCTGGAAGGTGAGAGCGTACGTGGGCCCGAAACGGTCAAAATTACTTTCCCGTTCAGACTCCACCAAAGTGGAATGCGTCTGACGCATATCTAACTCATACGATGTGGCTTGCCACAGATCACGCAACACTCGCATATCCTCAGCGAGGATAATGCCATCTGGACCGACCACGGTAATCTCTTTGGCCACCAGTGTTCGCCCAATGTCCTGGCACTGATCCAGCAAACCGTAGCTGGCCAAAACTTTTTCAATCATTGGCCAACTTGACGGCTGGTACTCCATCACGACGCCCAACTCTTCATTGAAGAGGAGGGAAAATGGATTGGTGCCAAATTTTGGGTGCGTGAAGTGCACGCGAAGCCCACAGTTTCCAGCAAAAGCCATTTCTAGCAGCGTGGTAATGAGTCCACCGTCCGAACGATCGTGCCCGGCGTGAATCAAACCCAGCCGTAGCAGCTCTTGCACCGCCAGGAAGCCCCGGCGAAGCAAGTCTGGATCGTCAAGATCCGGGGTCATATCACCCAATTGGTTATACGCCCGCGCCAAGGTCGAAGCGCCCAGCCGCTGCTGCCCACCGGACAAATCCAGGAACAACAGCTGGCTGATTCCAGGATATTGCAATGCTGGGGTGACTTTCCGAGTCACATCTGCCATAGGTGCAACCGCCACAAACTGAACAGTCCCCGGCGCCTTGACCACAGTTTCCACACCTTCACGCACCGCACGTGTCGCCATGGAGAGTGAGTCTTTTCCCACGAAGATGCGTACCCCGAGATCCTTTTGCAGACCCAGGGTTACCGCGTGTACGGCATCGTACAGCCGTGCATCCTCACCCGGATGACCCGCCGGCCACTGCCAGGTGGCAGAGAAATTAACCTTGTCCAGGCCGGTAACCTTTGCGAACATGAGATTCGTTAAGGCTTCGGCCACAGACATGCGGGCACCCGCTGCGCTGTCCAAAATGCCTTTGATTGGCTGCTCACCAATGGCTTGAGCAGTACCCGTGAGGCTATCAAAACTATCTGCCGTTACTGCAAGATCAGCAAGAGTGAGCTGCAACGCACCTACGGTCTGCTGCTGCGCCACGCAGCCACCCACAGAACGGTCAACCTTCCGCGTCAAAAAGGCTTTGGAGCCAACGTCCACAAACCCAAAAACTTGCTCCAACGCAGCGCGAACCGTCAGACCGTCGGGTAGCACCAAAGGCTGGAATGCCCGAGCAACACGCTCAGACGTAATTTGCTTCTGGGGCAAATCGGACAAAAGAAAATCTAAACCTAGATTAACTGGCGTCGTCCCATCCTCATCTTCCACGACAATCTTCCCATCCCCGGTACACACACCAATAACCGCAAAGGGACATCGCTCCCGATTGCAGATCGCGATGAAAAGCTCAAGGTCTTCTGGTCGAAGAATCAACACTAACCGTTCTTGGCTCTCGTTGCACCAGAGCTCAAGCACGGACATAGTTGGATCACCAGAAGGAATAGCCCGAAGCTGGATCCGCGCACCTACTGGGTGCACAATTTCCGGCACCGCAACTGAATCTCCGCCCGCACCCAAATCTTGAATGGTCACAATTGGGTTACGCGGGCCTAAGGCAACACAGGCACGGATGACCCGATCAACGCGCTGCTCCATTTCTGGATTCGCGCGTTGCACCGAAGCAAAATCAAGGTGCAAGTCAGCAGCCGAACCGCTGTCCACACTTGACCGGCCCGCACCCCCAAGACCAATGCAGTAAGCATCGCCGCCAATTTGCACAACCAGGAAGCCGGGTTCTGGCTTTTGCTTCTGCACATGGTCCGAACGCATCAAACCCACACCCCCTGCAACCATTACTGGCTTCACATACCCCAGCCACTCCTCATCCAAGAGAAACTCGAAGGATCGAGTCGCCCCGAGAATGAGAGGCTGTCCAAAACAGTTGCCATAGTCTGAGGCACCGTTTGAGGCTTGAATGAGAATTTCCAACGCTGGCGCCATGGAAGGTGAACGTTGGCCAATTTCCATTTCCCAAGGTTGGCGGTACCCAGGCAAGAAAAGGTTACCAACGTAGTAGCACGCCAAACCAGTTTGTGGTAACCCACCCCGACCATTTGCTTGCCGGTCACGAATTTCTCCGCCCGTCCCAGTGGCTGCGCCAGCGTAGGGCGAAACACCCGTTGGGTGGTTATGGGTTTCCACTTTCAAAATAATGCAGTACTCCACCTCCTCCAGGTGGTAGGCCGAAGGCTGGCCCGGATTGCTTGGCACAAAAGCACGCACTAAATGTGGCGCCATTGCCCCGGCATTATCCCGCAACGCGCTGATTATATCTCCAAGATTACCCGCCAAACTCAAACGTACCATCTCCATGGGAGGATGCGGCATAATCACACCGTCAATGGTGTACTCGGCACAAAAAACCAAATGCCGACAGTGGTTGGAATTCAGCTGGCCAAACTTAAAAACCTCAACGTCACTCAAATCCCGTTGCAAGGTATGCAAGCTGTGGTCGACTGCGTAGGTAACGAGCTGATCACCTAAACCTAAACCCATCTCCTTGCTTGCACGTATCAAAGCTGCTTTCCCCTCAGCGAGAATAGGGATCAACGGAAGTGGCTGACGCCTCACCTCCTGGTCAAAACTTTTGGGTGGTTGTCCGTACCGCTCCTCCGTCATCCGATCGTACAGGTGGGGGAGCAGGCGCGCTTCCTCTGCTGAAGAAAGGCTTGTGCCGTCGGCGCGTTTGAAAACGAAACGTCGAGAACGCTCCACCCGGGTTATGGTCTGCAACCCACACGCGTGGCAAATGGCCACGGCGTTGGTGGAAAAAGGCGAAACAATTGCCAGCCGCGGCCCAACTTCAATGTGGCCATTTGTGACAATGCTGCTCTGCAAACCAAAACGTTCGGGTTGGAAAGTTTCCCGCAGGATCCATTCCAGGATCAATCGCTCCTGCGTTTTTAGGGTACGGGTTGATGCCACGGTATAGACCCACTCGGTCTCAACCGCCGTAATATCCGCTGACACTTCAGCCTGCGCCTTCTGGAGCAGTGCGGTGCTGCGCATCGCCGAAAGCGCCGGGCTTCGATAAAAACGAAATAGCATGTGCTACCTCCTCTATTTGTTAAGTTTCGATATTTACTTGGATCTGTGTATTAGTTGCTTACCTTACCACCCACAAAACCTGCCGTCAAAAACCAGCGACCCCTTGAAAAAGGACAAAAAAACGTGCTATTTTCACCTTGCACCGAGTCAGGAAAAAATCGCACTTTGTGATGACACCAGCTTTGCCTGGAGGTCATCATCTTCCTACCAGCATTGGGTCTGGATGGAACAAACGTTCAGCTAGGTACGTTCCTACGCTTACGAAAATAGTTCTAGCTGCGTTACTCTCAAACAACACTTTGGCAAAACCTGGTTCGTTGGCAAATCTCGGGGCACCACATGGTCCCCGATTTTTTTATCCGTTTGACAAAATATGAAATGGCTTTATACTATCTGGAAACTAAAACAATACAATGTAACTTAAAAAGAAAGGAACGTATGCAGATCCACGATCGAGACACACTCAACCTGTTAATAACACCCGGGGTAAAGGAAATGCTTAACGCCTTTGCCGATGGGAAGCCTATCGTATGTACGGCTCATACCGGTGGCGATCGTACAGAGCAACTAGAAATCGTTATCAAAGCTGCATTGTTGCTTCCGGAGGGGCACCTAAAAATTGGAGGCGCCCTACGCGTCGAAAATGGTGAATGGTACGTCCTCGGGGAAGTTGGGCGAAATGCAAAAGATTGCTTTGCTGGGACACTCTACAGTAGCGGCACTCCATTCGACATCACTTTCCCCAACCAAACTTCAGTCGCTGAAGATATGCGAGATCTACGTCGATAAGACAGTGAACAAAAATTGACACAGCGCACGACCATATGGTACGGCGCTTTTCTTTTTAAGAGAATTACCAAAGAAGCTTTGTAACTTATTCGTCGTAACATTCCCTACGCTAAACAAAAATAATTCTAGCTGCGTTACTCCCTAAGAAACACTTCGGCAAAACCTGGTTCGTCGGTAAATCTCAGAGCACCACTGTGGTCCCCGATTTTTTTATCTTGACGAGAAAAACGGAATAGCATAAGGTGCAATGAAACACACAGTTACCTTGAAAAGGAGAAAGACATGAAATGGCCGAACTACATATTGTTCCTCCGGCACGACACGTCAAAATTCAACCGACTACGGGAATTGAAGGCGCAAGACCCGGAGTATGATCGCTTCAAACTAGCGTACGAAGAAAATCCTGAATCTCCGGAAACGCGCGCGCTTGCTATGCTTTTGCATCTTCGGTATAAATTGGAAGTAGCGGACTGTCGAACGCCCCTTGCAGACGCTGAAGCAAAACGTGCGGTAATAACTGGTCAAAACCTAAGAGACCAAATAGCGGCACCTGAACTCATTTTCTGCTCACCATACGAACGAACGAAGAGCACGCTAGTCGGTTTACAGAAAGGTTGGCCAGAACTTGCAAACGTAAAAATGGTTGAGGAAGAACGTATTCGAGAACTCGAACACGGATTATCACTGCTCTACAACGACTGGCGTATATACTTTGCTTTCTACCCAGAGCAACGGCGTTTGTACGAACAGGAAGGCCCGTATTGGTTTCGCTGGCAGCAGGGAGAGAATGTTCCAGACGTACGGGAACGAGTCCGTTCCTGGTTGAACACCCTTACGCGCGACTTTTCCGGGAAAAAAATTCTCGTGGTCAGTCACCACTTAACCATCCTAGCTTTACGCGCGAATCTGGAGCGCTTGGATGAACATGAGTTCAACCGAATTGATGAGGAGGAGAAACCGATCAACTGCGGAGCTACGCTCTACACTGGTATACCAGACCAGGGCAGCAACGGGCGCCTAGATCTGACCTACTACAACCGTTCGTTTGCATAAGCAAACACCGAGACCTCGCAATAGAGGTCTCTTTTTTTACCAGGACACACTTTTGCTATATACCAAACGCTTTTCGTTCTTCAGATGTCAGTCCCTCGCCTAGCAACCGGCTCCCCATGCAGCGACTGGTTGTGTACACACCGTTTTCGCCCGTCTTGAGAAAGAGTAGGTACGGCGGTTGGCCTGAAGCAAAGTGCAGCTCCCCGGCCACATCGCTTTCCACTTTGTTGGCTCCTGCTTTGGCGGCAATGGCAATACCTATTGCTGGTACTTTACCTTTATACAAACGGCTAGGGGTAATGAGCACCTTTGCGTTTTCAACACCATCCGGCACAACCAGAAAAACTTCGCCGGTGAGGACAAGGTCAGCCGCGGCATACTGCTGCGCTACGGAAACCGTATCGCATTGTGCTTCAACTGCTACTGGTTTGTTCTCAGGGTACAACGAAACTCCAAGCAATACGATTGCGAAAGCACCAAACCCAAAGCCAAGAAGTCGTCGGGTTGAAACCATCTGTTTTCTTTTTGGGTAGACGCGAAGCGGCATACCTTTCAGGATGCCGCAGGAATCAATTTCTTGCAAATGACTCTTACAATACTATACAAACGCACGAAGCATCGCTGCAATTGCCTGATACTGCGGCAATAATGCAGTTTTGCAGTCTGGCAAGGTCAATGCATGCCACTTTTCTTCAACCTTTTCTTTGTACAATTTCACCAGTGCATCAATTGGCATTTTCCGACTGTTCGTTAAACCAATAAGCATTCCTTGTACTGAGAGAAAACGATAGCAATCTGCATTACAACAGATCTCTGCTTCGATTGTTTGAAATTGTACGCCGCCATGGTGCTGGCGAATACATAAAAGGATGTTCTCTTTTTCATCAATTGTCATTTCTGAATATTGCAAAAAGAGTTTCGTAGCAATATCCTCACCCCACTGAATATGTTCTTCACGCTGGCCTTCCGCTAACGCTTTGCCAAGCATGACGTCCATCAAATACGTTCCAACCAAGACAATTTCTCCATTCGCCCCATGTTTTTTTACTAAATTTTGACCTTGGATACTAATGTACTCAGTTTGCGGAAATGGTGGGGTGCCAAAATCCACAGCCTGCTGACGAGCAACTGCGACCACTTCATCAAGGAGTTTCTGAGGAATCATCTTACTTCCACCGAATATCCAGGGTGGCTGCCCCCAGGTCAAAATCCAGGTTTACCTTCTTACTAGTTGAGCTGTAGTTGGTAGACTCGTAGGTATGCTCATCAATTTTGGTAAAGTCTGCGAGGCTCTTCGACGTTGCACCTGAGTCCAAAGACAATTTTGCCCCCAGGGTTTTGGGTAACGTCAGGTTGATGGTGCTCGCTCCGGCATCCACCCGCACTTCAGAAGTTTCCAGCAGATCACCTAAGGTAAGATTGAGCGTAGAAGCGCCCGTGTCCACATCCACTAGTTTCGCTTGAATCTCAGAAAGATCCAAGGTCATGTCCATGGCGCCCGTATCCAGAATGAGACTGGTTGGCATATCCTTCGCCAGCTGCAAGCTAAGTTCATTACGATGGTTGAAGACCCAGCTCCCGCTGGACTTCGTGCTCAAGGTTGTGTGCTGTGTAGTTTCACTTAATGAGCTCTCCTTGGTGAGACTCAGATTGTTCGTCGTGTGCGTACCAGTAATGAGTGACGTACTTGAGGCTGGGATACTACCGTTGATGGTGAGTTTGCCTGCGCCGGTCTTGATATTGACCACGCTCTCCGCAACTTTCTCTTGTTTCAGAATGGACACGGTATCTGTAGTGGTTTCCCGGTGCGCGGTTCCGCCAAACACTGCCCACGCCACTAAGCCAACCACAATAACTGTGATGATGCCGCCGATAACCCCAGACACCCAACCCCGCCGGTTGAAGAAAGACAGACCAACCAAAATGAGTATGACTGGCCAAATGATGTTCCAATCTACTTGAAAGGAGAAGTCAAACCAGCCCGCGTTCCGGCCCAAAAAAGCCACACCCACGACAATGATAAGTAGACCGAAGAACATGCTACCAGGATTGAACCCGCGCTTGTAGTGATGGTGGTGCACTTCTTTCACAACTTGCGGTTCTGGATTCGGTTTGGGTTCCACCTTTGGCTCCTGCTTTTCTGGTTCCGGGTTCTGTGTTTTTGACTCTTGATTCGTAATATCCATATTAGCGTCGGTTTTTCATGATGAGGTATGCACCCACGATGATGATGACAATTGGCCAGAAGAAGTCCCAGCGGAACCAGTGTAGGGGGGCTACCTGATTCAAAAGGGCAATGATGCCCACCACCACAATGAGCAAGCCAATGAGGTTCCGGCGATCAACCAACCAGCCTTGGGCGGTATTCTGCACTTTTCCTTCCTTATCAATAACCACCTCTGACTGCGCGGTTGTCACGCCTGACGCTTCGGGGATGACGAGCATGCCAATGATGTAAAGGAGCAGCCCAGACCCACCCGCAAAAGCGAGCGCGACGAACAGCACCCGAAAAATGACCGGATCAATGGCAAAATACTCGCCTAAACCACCGGCCACACCAGCAATGACGCGGTTGGTTTTTGATCGGTAAAGTTTTTTCTGGGTTTCCATATTTTTAGGCAATTTACCTGCGAATAGCTCTATTCTATACCCACCCATTCTTATCCGACAAGGTAGAAGTTAGTTGACAAACTCACATTTTTTTGCTAGAATATAAGCAAATTACTTAATAAAAAATGTATGGAGGATGGTAACCAAGCAATAGCTACATGGATAGCGCAGGCACGTGCAGCCGGTCTTTCTGATACCGCCATTCAGGAAAAACTTATTGAAAGTGGCTGGAAGGACTACCAGGCCGCCGCTCTCCTTCAGGCGCAGACGCCCGTTGCGCCGCCAGTTGTGCAAACCATCTTACCGAACGAGACCCCAAAGAAGCATTTTTCACGCCGTACATTGCTCACCGCTCTGGGTGCGACATTGGGCGTGCTCATTTTGGGCGGAGTGGCTTTTGGGGCGTGGAAAGGTTACATTCCCGTACCCGGCATAACGAAACCAGAGCAACTTCTGGAAAAGTCCTTTGCCGCCTTACAAACTGTCCGGGGCGGAGAATTTACCTTTTACGTGGATGCAGTCACAGAACCTCTGACACCAGCGGCCGCCACCTACCCCGCCGATGCCCAGGATGCACTCACAGCAGACCTGCCAAATCCCTTTGCCGTTCACGCCAGCATTTCCTCCTTTGCCAAAACGATTGAGGGTACGGATATACCCGAACTCCTGAAGCAAGCGAAGGCTGTGGTAAAACTCCAGGGTGATGTAACGCTGGGCGGATCATCCTTTCGTGGCAATCTTGAACTCCGCATGCTTGATGGCAAGCTGTACCTCTACGCCGGGACCTTACCGTACATTCCAATAGTGGATCTCACAACATTTGCTGGCAAGTGGTATGTGGTTGAGATGACGAATAACCCACTCTTAGATTCCCTCACTGCAGAGTTAGGGCAGACTGCAAAAAACGCAAACACGGGTTCAGATGCCATGTTGCAAGATGCACAAGCAGAAATCGCGACCTTTCTGAAGGTAGGCTTGCAAGAAAAGGCGATCACCCTGAAGGTGAACGGAAAAGAAACCATTGCAGATGTGTCCACCACGCGCATTGACGCGCGGATCGTACCGGAACAGTGGAGCGCCTTTCAGGCAGCGTACGTGGCAGACGTGACGAAACGCGGGAAGCAAGGGAGTAGCATTACCAAAAGCCTGCAGGAGCTTTTCGCGTTTGAGAATAATGCGGAATTCGCTGCTGTGGCACATGGGGCGACGCTCAGCATCTGGGTTGAAGGTGGCAGCGCGATGCCGCGGAAAATGCAATTCACCTCACTCGTTGCTCTACCAAAAGTCTCTGGGCAAGCTGACCAGCAACTGAACCTCTCCCTGGGTGTCATGCTCGGGCATATTAATGAAGAGCCAGTTGTTGAGGTTCCAAAAAACGCAACCTCACTTGAGGAAGCACTCTCGGATCTTCTGGGCGGCCCGCGTGCCCAAGCTCGGAACAGCCAACGAAAATCTGACCTTGGACAAATCCGTACCGGTCTTGCTTTGTTCTACGATGATCGTAACCAATACCCACAGTCCCTAACCGAGCTTGTTGACAGTCCAAACCGGTATCTTTCCCGGCTCCCTCCACCACCTGAACTAGATGAAAAGTACAGCTACGAAACCCGTGATAAGAATACCGCCTACACCATCTGCGCGCTGCTAGAACCAGAAACAGAAGGCGGACAAACCTCTACCTATTGTATTGATTCAGCAACCGGCATTCCAAAAGAAGAACCAATTGAGGCTGGAATATAGAGAGAATGTTCTTTATCGTTTGCTGTTTTCATCTTCCTTGCGCTGCTTGAAAGTATGATTTCCATTCCTGCTTTCCTTATTCTCCTGCTTTGCACAGCCACAGCACATGCGCTGATGGAAATTCAGATTGAAGGCAAGGATGGGTGGGCGGCAAAGCTGCCAACTAAAAAGTTTGACGGGAAGTTGGTGCAGAGTATTTTAGGAGTGCCGCTGACTGGATACCACCTCACCATGACCGCGACGGTGCTGGCACTGGCACACTTGCCAATCCTCTTTGCCCAACCGTGGACTTGGGAGCGCGAAGCACTGGTGCTGGGTTTTTGCATTCTCCACTTCACCCTGGAAGACTTTCTGTGGTTTGTTTGCAACCCGCATTTTGGCATTACCAAATTTCGGCCACAGCATATTTGGTGGCACGCACGCTGGTTTTTGGGTTTGCCGCTTGGGTACTGGCTCGCCATACCCATTGGCATATTCTTCGTACAGTTCGGCTGGTAGTATCGGTGCAGGGGTAACCTCAGCAGCCAACGCTGAGCTCTTGACATCCCAAAAATTGCGCCCATACTGCACGAGCAAATACAAACTGTCCTTTTCGCCACGAGGAGGTGATAATCATGAGCGAAATGCTGACTTTTGCTGATTTCCTAGTCGAAGTGCAGAATGCAATGGCGGACGTGAACCGCAAGCCATTTGGCCACATCCTGCAAAGAAGACTGGAATCCCTCAGACTTACTGTGTCACCAACCTTTGGTGCACCGAATGGGAATGGCCTTTGCCTGGCAAGATTCCTCGACACACGTCGCGGCATCTACGCCGGTTTGGTTACAAACCTGCAACTCCTGCCTGACTGTCTGCGCGTGGACATGTACGGACCCGAGCGTATGCAACTTGATGTGCCGTACGACGTCCTCGTCTGGTTCTCTGTAGAAGGGAGAAATGTGCATGGGGTGTACACGATCCACGATGGTGTACTTGTGAAAGATGAACCGATTGTAGACGCAGAAGGAGCTGCCAGTGAAGGATCACCGCCAAACCCAATCGAGGCATAAGAAACTCGAACCTTGGAAGCTGCGCAGATCCCTCACGGATATCTGGGCAGCTTTTTTATTTTTTCCTATTCGTAATTATTTGCCCATTTGTCATGCTATCTATTGGCGCCTTAAGGGTGTATACTGCACATACCCTAGTATTCGCTAGGTTGTGCCCGTGTCTACGGGTGCGTAGCTAACCCAGGAAACCGTTCGAGGAGAGGAATTATTCACTCAACCTTTTTTGTAGTGACAAGTGCGAATTTCAGCAGCGTTTAATGAATACTCATATGGATCCAAACCTTCCCCCTTCACATACCGAAGATGAACTGACCAAGGTGTCAGATGCAAATTCTGAACAAACCATTAGAAAAAGTACGGCAACCGGCCAAAACCAATCCGCCCAAACCATCTCTACCTCAACCACAACACCCACCAGTAATTCGGTAAAGACTGAACGCACTGTGGGCGCTTCCGCCGGTGCGACAAAAACGTACAGCCAGCAGAAAACCCTTTTCCATAGTTACCAAATTGTCTGGTACATTTTTGGCTTCATTGAAATTGTGCTGGCTTTCCGGTTCGCCCTCAAACTCCTGGGCGCAAACCCTGAAGCGGGATTTTCCAAATTCGTGTACGGTCTGAGTGCGCCATTTTCTAGTCCGTTCTCCAGTCTCTTTAGCGCCTCCACGGCCAAAGGAGTGGAAACCACAGCTTTCTTTGAATGGTCAACGCTGGTCGCTGCCTTTGTGTACATCATTCTCACCTGGGGCATTATCAAAATCTTCAAGCTGGGCAAGCCAACCAACCCAGAAGAAGTTGTGCGGACAGTCGATAGTCAGTAAGCTGAAACAGAAAAATGCCAGCGAACATCGCCTGGCATTTTTTGCGTCTTTAAATGACTTACGCCCGTGATGCTCGTCGTTTGGCTAAAGCCACGGCAAAGGCGTATAACGTTTCTCGATTATCCCGCTTTGCCACGCGGTTCCGTTTGGTGTGCCCGCATACCTGGCACTTATGGGTGAGAATGTCCTCATTCTTCACTGTGAGTAAATCTATGGGAGGCATCAGCCCATTGCAGGTTGCCAGCCGATCACCCGGATCAATATCCACGTGCATGCTCCACAAGCACTGGGGGCAGTGGTTGGTGTAGCCATCACCAACAACCTGTGCACCGCAGTGGCCACAGGTAAAATCTTCTTTCCGGCGTTGGAACTTCTTTGACTGCAGTACGTTCATTTTTTCTCTGTACTTATGGTTTACGAAGGATGATACTAGAAAACCAATTATGTAACTGCTGATCTGGAGCAAGTCGTGACAGGAAAGCTTCTATTTGAGGGAGTTCTTTTGATGAGATTTTTTCTACACGAAGTGCGAAAGGTAAAAATAGTTCAGCTATGCCATTAGGGTGCATTAACTCCAATTTCCGTAGATCAATGGTATATGGAAAATTTTGACTTTGATAATGTACATTCGCCAAATGAAGCTGGTGCATAATATCATCGGAACGAGTTTCATCAAAAGTGACGCCATGAATTTGGGGCCAAAAAGTCTTTTGTACACTCGTCAAATCACTATCCCCAGCATCTTGGAATATGCAGAGTATCCCATTGTTTGAAAGATGCTCCAGGTACTTTTGTAACAACGGCGCAACATCCTTAATCCCATATAAACAATGTGAAAGCAGAATGAGATCATACCCACCTACATCCAGGTGCTCTGCGAGCTTCTCAAGCGGGGCGGCGATGCTTTTGCGTACCTTTGTACCAAACCGCTGTTGGTACTTCTGTAAGGCTTCTAAAGAAGTATCATTTGCCGTTATTGCAACCTGCTGCTGTGGAAGCAAAGAAAGCGCAGTATAGAGCTCATCACCTTCACCACACCCAACATCAAGAATCCGAACATTTGACTTGTTCAGTTCTCGTATATTGCTACTCAAAATTTTTACCTGCTTTTCCCCTCGATCTATAATTTTGTGCCAAAAACTATAGGCGGTTGACCACCCCCGTTTATCATAAAAATGTGAGTACCGCTCAGATGCTACAGGCATGACGTACTATATATTACGAACAGTGGTCGGGGTGCCCGGACTCGAACCGGGGACCTCTCGCTCCCAAAGCGAGCGTTCTAGCCAACTGAACTACACCCCGACCACTGCTGACAATACTTAACTTACTTCTCCGTCACCAACACACTTCGCAACAAAAGCTCGATGAGTCGCAGATGGTGCCGAGTGTCAGAATCGAACTGACGACGCCAGCCTCTTCAGGGCTGCGCTCTACCACTGAGCTAACTCGGCTCCATCTGCGACTTAAAATTTCAATGCGCCTCTTCTGGGGTCCCCACAAACACGAAGCGGAACGAAGTGAGCACGGGTTTGTGGGGCAAAGCGAGGCTTCGTGCGACGGGCGGAGCGGAGACGAAGCAACGTCTACGCGCAGTTCTGAGCGCGAAACGAGCTGGTGGGCGGTAGAGGAGTTGAACCTCTGACCTTCACAATGTCAATGTGACGCTCTAACCAACTGAGCTAACCGCCCAAATGTTTTTGTAAATACTTCCGGCCGGCCGCTGATTTAAAATACTTTTCTCTTTTTCTTGCTTCTGCAACTGTTGGATATTGTTCTTGCCATACGACTTTCAAATTCTCCATTCTTGCCGTTGTCCGAGTCTTTCCACTTTGATGCTCAACCAATCTTCTCGGCAAGTTTGAAGTAAACCCTTTATAGAATCTACCATTACTATCCTGTAAAACATAGACAATATACATTGGGTATTTCATTATTTGCGCTCCCCGCCCGTACCGAACGGTACGTTCGGGCGGGTAACCAACTGAGCTAACCGCCCGTAAGCCAAGACGTACTAGCTCCCCTGTGGTGGGCGACTCAGGAATCGAACCTGAGACCTCGTCATTATCAGTGACGCGCTCTAACCATCTGAGCTAGTCGCCCATCACAGGGGGGTTACCTACCCGCTTACCTTCAGTTGGGAATGAGCCTGGGAACTTCACCACTGTAACAGAAAACGTCTGGCCGCAATAGGCCAGACCCTCTGGGCTCGAGTTAACAACTAAAGAGTGGTAAGTACAGCCTACCGGTCTTGCGACCGATCGGCCGGAACATCAAGCCTCGTCTACGAGGCAATTTGCTGGTCTGTGTCTCTCCTCGAAAGGAAAGTGAACAGTCCAGCACGACTGATATTTGTGTGCCCTGCATATGCAGAGCGTACACCGTATCTCCCTAGAAAGGAGGTGATCCATCGACAGCTTCCGCTACCGATGCCTTGTTACGACTTCGCCCCTATCATCGAACCTGCCTTGGTCTCCACGAACGTGGAGGCTTCAGGCATTTCCGACTCTCTTGGCGTGACGGGCGGTGTGTACAAAGCCCGAGAACGTATTCACCGCGCCATGGCTGATGCGCGGTTACTAGCGATTCCAGCTTCATGAGGTCGAGTTTCAGCCCTCAATCTGAACTGGGGGGTGGTTTGGTGGGATTGGCTCCCCCTTGCGGGTTGGCGGCCCATTGTTGCACCCCATTGTAGCACGTGTGTAGCCCAGGTCGTCAGAGGACCATGCTGACTTGACGTCATCCTCGCCTTCCTCCGGCTTAAAGCCGGCAGTCTGTAATGAATATTGTAACATTACACGAGGGTTGCGCTCGTTAGGGGACTTAACCCAACGTCTCACGACACGAGCTGACGACAGCCATGCAGCACCTGTCTCCGGGTTCCTTGCGGCACATCTCTATTTCTAGAGACTTCCCGGGATGTCAAGACCTGGTAAGGTTCCTCGTTTATCGTCGAATTAAACCACATGCTCCACCGCTTGTGCGGGCTCCCGTCAATTCCTTTGAGTTTTAGCCTTGCGGCCGTACTCCCCAGGCGGGGTACTTAACGTGTTAACTCGTCTAACCGACACTGCAGGGGTCGAATCCCGCAATGCCTAGT